>JAILHQ010000128.1 GCA_024695725.1 Cyanobacteria bacterium RUI128
GTTGAAATGTTAGTTTCAGAATTTGATTATGAATTACCTGAAGAATTGATAGCGCAGACCCCTGCGCAAAAGCGTGATATGTCTAAAATGCTCGTGTTGGGTGGTGACGGCAGTATCGAACACAGACACTTCTTTGACATTATTGATTATCTTGGGGAAAACGATGTCCTTATTCTCAACAATACTAAGGTTATCCCTGCAAGATTATACGGTTACAAGGACACAGGCGCTAAAATAGAAATCTTTTTGCTGAAACAAAAAGAAAGCAAACAGTGGGAAGTGCTGATTAAACCGTCAAAGAGAGTAAAAGTCGGTACCGAAATAAAAGTATCAGATTTGTTGTCTGCAACAGTTTTAGAACCGCTGCCTGATGACGGGAAATGGCTTGTTCAGCTTCATTATGAAGGGGATATTTACGGAGTGTTATCTCTGGTCGGGAACGTTCCTCTGCCGCCATACATTGAACGTAAAATGACAACGGAAGAACTGAAAAAACTTGATTATGACAGATATCAGACAGTTTATGCAAAACACGAGGGCTCTGTTGCAGCACCGACAGCAGGACTTCATTTTACTCCTGAAATTTTGGAAAAACTGAAAGCCAAAGGGGTAGAAATCGGGTTTGTTAACCTGACTGTCGGACTTGGTACCTTCAGACCTGTCAAATGCGAAAATGTGCTTGATCACAAAATGGATTCAGAAGAATACCATATCCCGAAAGAAACCGCTGATTTGATTAACCGTGCAAAATCACAGGGTAAGAAAATTGTTGCAGTCGGTACGACTACCGTAAGAACTTTAGAAAGTGCGTGGAAGGAGTTTGGGGAAATAAAAGAGTGTACATCAAACTCAACCTTATTCATTTACCCCCCTTATAAGTTTGGGGTAATCGATAAGCTGATTACCAATTTTCATTTGCCTAAATCAACCCTGCTGATGCTTGTATCAGCACTTGCAGGGAAAGAAAATATAATGAATGCCTACAAAGAGGCAATAGCCAACAAATACCGTTTTTACAGTTACGGTGACTGCATGTTTATTTCGTAAATGGAAAATGGAAAATTTTTAGAGTGGGTTTTTGTATAATTTAATCTTGCCCTTGTAACTATGTCCATATTTGACATATAGATAATGCATAATAAAATAGACAGGGTACAAAAATCGCACCTACAACTGTCCGGAAGTATGAACTTTTCTCTGAAAATATCGTTATAATAGTAGTAAGAGGTCCCGAATCATGAAAAAAGTTTTAATTATTTTTTGTTTATTAGTTCTTGCTTTACCGTGTTTTAGTGCTTCAGGATATTATGAAGGCTGTAATGATAATATCAAACCTTATGACGATAACGGCACACAGGCCTATGCACAAAAACTTGAAAAAGAATATTATTCAAAAATTAATAAAGGGGAATTACAATGCAGTAATGCTACTTATGTTGAACACGTTGAATATCCATTGTTTAAGTATATAGAAGAACACCCGATTAACTATAATAAATAATCAGTTTTTCTTCTTTTCTATTGCTATAATAACCTCTTCATCAATAGCATTTATTTTATGTTTACTTGACAATATTTTATAAGTTTCTTTTAGGTTGATTTTATCTTCATTAATTGTTGTTATTACCCCTTTTTGCAGTCTGTAACCACCCCTAAAATTTACCCCTATAATTTACCCCTATAATTTACCCCTCCCCCTGTTCATTTGTGCTAGAATGTAGTAATGGGGAAAATTTTTGAACTCAAATACATAAAAGAGCTTTTTGCACTTGCACTGCCGATAATTATGGGAAATGTCGGTCATATTCTGTTGGGTGCGATAGACTGTTTTGTTGCCGGTAAATACTCAACAAATGCTATTGCCGCTATCAGTGTTGCAACATCAATTCATGCTACTCTTGTTGTGTTCGGGATAGGTCTGACTATTAGTATCTCGCCTGTTCTCTCAAACAAGCGTGGTGCGAAAGAGAAAACTAAAAAATATTTCTTCCCCAGCCTGAAATTTGCAACATATTTAGGGATATTTCTTATGCTTTTGACTTTTGCATATATCCCGTTGCTTGATTTTTTAGGCTATGAACCTCAGCTGTTGCATGATGTGAAACTGTTCACGTTTATTCTTGCGTTTTCGGTTGTCGGAGCAGAGATAAATGTTGCCATAAAAGAGTTTTTGCAGGCGTATGAGATAGTATTTTTGCCTAATTTTTTAATGGTTATTTCTGTCTTTCTGAATTTGGTTTTAAACTGGATATTTGTCTTTGGGAAGTTTGGTCTGCCTGAGATGGGTGTTGCGGGTATTGC
>JAILHQ010000023.1 GCA_024695725.1 Cyanobacteria bacterium RUI128
AGATTGCTTACCTTGACCGCAAGGATGCATGACATAGAGCTCAGATCTCAGCGAATACAGGCTGAGAAACTTCGTCTTGCGAATGAATCTGACAAGGTGTATGCAAACTACTTACAGGCTTTAGATGCTAAGAAACTTCAGTACAAAGCCATTAAGTCCGACGGTTCGATTGAGTTTAGAGATGCTGACCTGAAGATTATGGAAAACCGTATTGTCTCTGATTACACAGGCGAGACAGCCTACGAAACATTGTTCCTGCAGGATCCTTCCGGGAAAATTGTCGTAACGCCTGAAGTTGCCAGAAAATACGAACTAACTGCATCAGGAAACGAAACCCGAGATATGAACACCTACATCGAGCAAGTTACCGGTAAGAGACAGAAAGAACGACCGGTTATGGGCACACACGATGTAACAGATCCTAACGTCGTTGCTGATTTTGTAACGGTGGATAACACGAATACAAACCCAATTCCGAATCCGGTATGTGCACCTGTTGAAAACGGCGAAGTTACTGCATCTAATGCATATAACTACAGGACCTTCCAACAGACAATTACAGAACAAAACGGTACTGTTGAACTAACCACAAGTAACGTCAGCTCTGTTACAGCAAATTCTGGTATAACCTACTACATCGATAGTGTACAGGATTTACAAGCGTTCGCAACCCTTTCCGGAGCTCAAACTGAAGGGAACACCTTTGTATTAAGTAGAGACCTCAATATGTCAAGTATTGCTAACTGGGTAGGTATCTCAGGATTTGCAGGGACATTCAATGGTAATGGTCACGTCCTAACAGGGTTAAAGAGTAATACAAACGGTTTGTTTATATCCGCTACAGAAACGGCAGTTGTTAAGAATGTCGGCTTGGAAGGTGTAAATATTAACAACCCTAATAACAGTACATCTCACGATGCAGGCGCGGATATTGGCGGTATTGTTGGTAGTAACCAAGGGTTAGTAACAAACTGTTATTTGGTCGGCGACGTTAAAACCAAAGGTGCACATATCGGCGGCATCTGCGGGGAAGGTAAAGGTACTGTAAGCTATTGCTCTGCAGACGTTAATGTTCAAGGCGGGAAACAATGTGTCGGAGGTATACTCGGATGTTTAATGGGCGTTGTAGATCATTGTTTAGTAACAGGTACGGTTACCCAAGAAACATCATCAATGTCAAGCGGAGACTACGGATGGATGACATATTACTGCGGCGGACTTGTCGGACACGTTTACCCGAGAGAAGACGGACTCCCTTCATATATTTCTGAATGTCATACAAGCGTAGCTCTTAATGCAACCGGTAACGCAGGTATTGTATTAGGTGAACAAGAAGCTAATATTACAATATCTAATACAACATACGACCCGAATATTACAGCTAACACAGGATTAAGTGTAATTGGTCAAGTTAAAGCCGGGACAAGCAGTATTTCAACATTTGAAGAATTAGACTTCATACGTGTAACTCCACCGTCTATAAATCCTTCTGATTTTACAGGCGGATTCTATTCAAATATACTTGGCGCATTATCAAAGTATGGATATACTGACGGAACTACTTCCGGAACTTATGTTAACGGTACAAAAGAAATAACAGAAGCTAAGGTTAAAAAATATATACAAAACCTAATGAGCAGTACAGATGGTGACTATAAAATTGCCAATGTTAACTACCTCTTATACAACTATATGAATGAGACAACACCTTCATCCACATCATTGGCATTTATGTCTGCATTAGAAACTGATATCATTAATCAAAGTACCAGCAATACATCAGCCTCAACATACCAAAGCCAGTATGATGCTTCAAATTCTCAAGTTACCCTTAACACTACAGATATGGCTGATGCTTGGGATTTCCACGGCACAGTTACTCCTGGTGTAGTTACTTGTCCTACAAAAGCAAATATTGAAAAAGAATTATATTATGCGCTGAAGAAAGCAGGCAAAACAATCAGCGAAGAAGATGTTCACGACTTTATGAACAAGTATGACATTGATAACAGTCTTGAAGATCAATGGTATTTGGCTAACTTAAACCATCAGATTTGTCTCGGGACTGATATAGAAAATATCTACACTAAAGTTCTATCTAGACAACAGTATCAAAACGAAAGCTTGTACGATGCTGATGGAAACTACGAATATTCATTCACTAATTCAACATCTATTACTTACACTCCTGGGACTTCCCCTGAAGAATATCAGGTAGGTACTGAAAAATACTGGGATACAACTGATCCTGATATCGCTGAAGCAATGATTATGTGGAAACTCGCTCAAAGAGGTGTTATTATTGCAACTGAAGATCAGGCTACAAGCAAAGACTATCTGATAAATATGCTTCAGGCAGGCTCTGTACTAACAACATTTGATCCAACCAAAGTAGATGCACTTAAAGGCTTGACAGAACAACAAATTAAGGATATGGATGATTATGAATACAACAAGCTCGTAGGTATTGAAAACACCAGTGTTGCAGTAGAAACTTCACTCAGAGAGGTTGATGATGAAATTAACCTTAAGAAAGCTGAAGCTCAATATGAAGCTGATATGAGAAAGATTGACAGAAAAGATGCTAAATATGATGCAGAGCTGGCTGCTTGTGAAAATGAACGCAATGCTATCAAAACTGAAATGGATACTTTAAAGAACGTTATCAAAGATAACGTTGATAAGACATTTAAACTCTTCTCTTAATAATTAGTAGTCATTTCGTCCTTTAGATTTAAGATATTCACGTATCTGCACCAGCGCCCCCTGAATAATACGGGTAATACGTGACGGGGATAGACCTATCATGGTCGCAATATCTTTTGCCTGCATATTTCTGTAGAATCTGTATTCGACAACAGTACGTTCTTTTTGAGGTAAACTCGCAATAGCCTCTTTAATCAAACGGCTCATTTCAACGATTTCAGCATTTTCATCCGGCATGGCATGCGGGTCTTTGATAAAATCAAACGGAGAATCATTATCACTTGCCGCAGCTGCCAGGCTATCAATTGACAAAATAGTCTGATATACCGCCTCTTTGACCGATGTCGATGAATTTTCGGAACCTTCTTCTCCGCTCTCTTCCCCTTCACCCTCGGTCTTGTGTTTCATTGAATACCATTTATAACGGTGTCTAAGTTCGTTTCTGATAGCCCATTTTACAGCAGTTCCCATATATGCATCATTGTATTTTTGGAGCTGTTCTTCAGTCTTGCCTTTAATCATAGCCTGAACAGCAATAATACCAATACTGACCAACTCTTCGTATTCTATCATATGATTAGGAACACGACGTTGTTCAATCTTGGCTACTCTCTGCACTATGCTTACATACTGTTTTAATAGACTCTGTTTATCCATGGTTTATAAACTATTAAATATTTAACTATTCTATCTTACCTTGATTTTGTTTATTTTTCAAGTTGTAAACAAAAAGCAGAATTTCAGCAACAGCCTTAAACAGTTCCGGCGGAATTTGCTGTCCGATTTCAACCATACGATACAAAGCACGCGCTACAGGGGGGTTATCAACTATCGGAACATCATTTTCTTCCGCTATTCTTATAATTTCTTGAGCGATAAGCTCTGCACCTTTCATAAGCATGGTCGGAGACATCATTGTTTGGGCATCGTATTTCAAAGCACACGCAACGTGGGTCGGGTTTCTCACAACGAAGTCAGCCTCAGCAACCGAATCCATTGCCCCTCGCTGAAGCATTTGCATACGGCGCTGACGTAATGCCGCCTTAACGTGAGGGTCACCTTCCTGGTTCTTATATTCATCTTTTATTTCTTTAAAGGACATCTTTTGATCCTTGAGGAATTTCCATCTTGTAACCCCATAGTCAGCCGCAGCAATAATCAGGAACGCAATACAGGCTTTGTAGATAAAGTCTTTCAGCAGACTACCGAACTCATTCATTACGGCAAAATTGTTGTCTATTGCAGCAAGCATAAGTATCCCCTTCAAATGAGCGGAATATACTATCCAGCCGACCAAACCAAGAATACAAACCTTAAGTATGTTTTTAAACAACTCAAATATAGTTTTAACCGAAAACAGGTTCTTGAAATATTTTGTAGGGTTAAGCTTATCTAATTTCGGGATAAGCGGAGCTATCGCAACAAGCGGGCCTACCTGAATAAAATCGCCCAACGCCGCTATAAAGGCGGCAACTACAAGGGTTGAACCTATTATTGCAACCGTCGGGAGAATTGCTGATGTAAGGACGTACTGATACCCTATATTACTCACCGTCTGATTTGGAATTTGGGAATATAAATTCTTAAACAAACCGCAAATCAAACTCCAGGTTATCGGGGCCATAAGGATAATGAACGAAAATACAACCAAGAGAGAAATCGCGGTAGAAACGTCTTTTGACTTTACTACCTGCCCTTCTTTTCTGGCTCTTTGCAGTTTCTGAGGGGTCGCCTCAAACTGCTTATCTTCATCTCCCATTTGTGACAGCCTTTCTTCGTCGGGATACTACATACTGTATTATAGCATAACAGAATATCTGCTGCTATTCATTTAATAAAAATACGGCAAATTTCACACTATAAATTTACCCCAGCATTTACCCCTATTACCAAACGACTTTTTCTATAAGTTCAATCTCATTTCCGTCAGGGTCATTTACAAAGGCTATTTTTGAGCCCTTGCCCGTTAGGTCGAACGGCTCATAAAGGTATTCATATCCCATTTTATGTAATTTTTCAGAAAAATCATCCATATTGTCACAATGAAACGCGAAATGACCAAACGCATTGCCGTTCCGGTAACCGTTTTCAGGTGTTTCATCGTTATATGTCAACTCAATTTGCACCTGTCCGCTCTCATCATTTAAGAAATACAAGGTACAATCATCTAATCTTCTTTCTTCAACAAGAGTCATATTGAACAACTCGGTATAAAATTTCAGTGACTCATCAAGATTTTTTACCCTTATCATAGAATGTAAGAATTTCATTTATTACTCCTTATACAAAATTACAGCCGCATTAGCCTCAATGGCGCGTTTTTCTCCGACTGCATCCAACTTTTCATTTGTTTTTGCCTTAACGGAAACATTATCGATATCTATCCCCATAACATCCGCAAGTTTCTTTTTCATTTCAGGAATATAAGGCATCATTTTAGGCGCCTGAGCTATTATATTAGAATCAACGTTCCCGATATTATACCCTTTTTCTCTGACCATAGAACAAACCTCTTTCAGTAAAAGGGTACTGTCGGCATCTTTATACTTCTCATCCGTATCAGGGAAAATTGTTCCGATATCCTGCAGCGCAGCTGCACCAAGAAGTGCATCAATAATTGCATGTATCAGAACATCCGCATCAGAATGTCCGAATAACCCTTTTTCATAAGGTATCTTAACCCCTCCGATAATCAATTCTCTGTTATCTTCTAACCTGTGTATATCGTAACCTGTTCCGATTCTATATGGTACCATGTCTTTCCCTCTTATAATTTAACAAATTTTTCTATTGCTTTAACAAAACCATCATTATCAACCGTATCGGTTATATAATCAGCGTGAGCTTTAAGATTTTCGGTTCCGTTTCCCATACCGACACTTATACCGCCCGCCTTCAGAAGTTCAATATCATTATCCTGATCGCCTATTGTGAGAACCTCTTCTTTCTTAAGCCCCCAATAGTCTGCCAGAAAATTAACGGCACACGCTTTTGTTGCATCCTTTGTCGAAAACTCGCAAAAATACGGAGTTGATTTAATGATGTATAAATCAGGGTATTTTTTGCTCATTACGTTTACCCATTCCGTTACTCTGTCAGCGTTATTATAATCAATAGCCAGCAGTTTATGCACTCTGTCAAAAGATATTTCCGAAAAATCTTTAACTTTGTAGTCAAGCTGTTGATAAGCCGCATATCTTTTTATAGTATCATTATCCTCTTTTGAATAGAGGGTATCATCTGCATACAAGTTAATATGAACATTATTTTGCTCAGCCCAGTCAATAATTTCTGCGGTATATTGAGGCGGAAGATCTCGTTCATACAAAATTTCGCCTGAAATTGTTTTTACATAACCGCCGTTATAAGAAACTATCGGGGTATCAAGATTAAGCCTTTGTGCAATTTTCTTTGCACCTTCAAACATACGCCCTGTGACAATTACGACTTTTACGCCATTTGCCATTAGTTTATTTATGCAATTTTTAACCCCGTCGGTAAAATCGCCGTTGTATGGTAATATTGTTCCGTCTATATCTGTTGCTACAAGTTTAATCATTTATATATTTCCCGCCTCTGTAAAACGCACAGATAGTTTTTGAATCGTTTATTTCTCCGTTTTGTATCATATTACAAAAATCAGAAATTGAAATCTTATCTGCCCGGATAATTTCATCGTCATCAGGATTTTCTCCGACAAATTCCAAATCTGTTGCATAATAAAGATAAAGTTTTTCGCTGCAAAACCCTGGTGTTGTGTATATATACCCTAAAGATTTCCATGTATGCGCAATGTATCCGGTTTCTTCTTCAAGTTCTCGTTTTGATGCAAAATCAGGGTCTTCGCCGATTTCCAAACGACCTGCAGGAAGTTCAACAGAAGTTTCCCTGAGCGGATATCTGAACTGCTTTACAGTCAGAAGCTTATCCCCCTGCGCAGCAAGAATCACGACCCCGCCGGGATGCTCTACAACTTCTCTGACAGAGTTATTGCCGTTTGCGACAAGAATTTCGTCCCGTTTTACATCAAGTACTTTTCCCCGATAAACATATTCCGATTTTAGCGTTTTCTCTTCAAAATTCATATTATAGATAATATCATAAAATCAACTGTAAAACTTATTGCCAATTATCAAAACATGATTTACAATATACTTATGATTTGTAGTTAAATAAGAGGAAAATTATGGTAGCTTTAGATTATGAATTAGCATTGAACGAAGGTCAAATTACACAGGTCATCGGGCCGGTTATCGACGTGGAATTCCCGCACGGAAATTTGCCTGAGATTTACAATGCGCTGAATATAACAATGGACAACGGTACTCTGTTGGTTGCAGAAGTTCAGCAAATGCTTGGTGCAAACAAGGTAAGAACCGTTGCAATGTCATCAACTGATGGTTTAAAAAGAGGTATGAAGGTAGTTAATACGGGAGAACCTATTAAGATACCTGTCGGGAAACCGATTTTAGGCAGAATTTTAAACGTTATCGGGCAGCCTGTTGATAAAATGGGCCCTATTGAAACAGAAAATTATCTGCCAATTCACAGAGAATCACCAAAACTTACCGATCAAAACACTGATATCGAAATTCTTGAAACAGGTATCAAAGCAATCGATTTATTGCAACCTTATCAAAAGGGCGGAAAAATTGGTTTGTTCGGCGGTGCAGGTGTTGGTAAAACAGTTTTGATTATGGAATTGATTCACAACATTGCGCAGGAGCACTCAGGTGTATCCGTATTTGGCGGCGTTGGTGAAAGAACCCGTGAAGGTAATGACCTTTGGAACGAAATGAAGGAATCAGGAGTATTAGATAAAGTTGCACTGATTTACGGTCAGATGAACGAACCGCCTGGAGCCAGAATGAGAGTCGGATTATCAGCACTTACAGCGGCTGAATACTTTAGAGATTTTTCAAAACAAGACGTGTTGTTATTTATTGATAACATCTTCAGATTTACTCAGGCAGGTTCCGAGGTTTCGGCGCTGCTCGGCCGTATGCCGTCAGCCGTAGGTTATCAGCCTACACTTGCAACCGAAATGGGTGAGTTACAGGAAAGAATTACTTCAACAAAAGACGGTTCAATTACATCTGTTCAGGCTATTTACGTTCCTGCCGATGACTTAACTGACCCGGCTCCTGCAACAACCTTCTCTCACCTTGATGCATCAACAGTATTATCAAGACAAATTGCATCTCTTGGTATTTATCCTGCTGTTGATCCGTTAGCATCAAACTCAAGAGTATTAGACCCGAATATTATCGGAACAGAACATTACGAAACGACAAGAAAAGTTCTTCAGATACTTCAAAAATACAAAGAATTGCAGGATATCATCGCAATTTTGGGTATGGATGAATTATCGGAAGAAGATAAAGAAACGGTAAACAGAGCAAGAAAAATTCAAAAATTCTTGTCACAACCGTTCTTTGTTGCCGAACAGTTCTCAGGTATTGCAGGTAAATACGTAAAACTTGAAGATACAATCAAAGGCTTTAAGGAAATTATCGAAGGTAAGCACGATAATCTTCCTGAACAGGC
>JAILHQ010000051.1 GCA_024695725.1 Cyanobacteria bacterium RUI128
AGCCTTGAAGCAACAAAATTATCCTTATGGTGGATGTGTATGTGTTCTTAATTTGAGAAACTTTATTTGTTGATAAGGTTTCTATAAAAAAGTATGAATACTAACGAAAAATGTCTTCTCAAATTTTTATATAATTCAAAAGAAAGTTTCTTCAAAAATGATGAAGAAACTTTCGATTATAAAAAAATTGATGAAAATGCGTTTGTCAGATTTTATGCATCATGATTATATGCCGTAAACCTTTGCAATCGCTTCGTTTTGGTCAAGGTCGAATGCTGTGTGCAACGCTTTTACCGCATCTTCGGAACGGTCTTTATCAATTACACAGCTGATTTTGATTTCACTGGTTGAAATCATCTGAATGTTTATACCTGCATTAGCCAATGCTTTAAACATTGTTGCGGCAATACCTGGGCGGTCAATCATGCCTGCGCCTACGATACTTACCTTAGAAATATTTTCATTGATAAGAACATCATCGACTTTGAATTCTTTTCTGAATTCAGCAACCAGTTCCAAGGCCTGATTTAAGTCGCTTTTTGCTACAGTAAAATCAATATTGTTTGTTTCACCGTTTATAGCGTGCGTTTGAATAATCATATCAACGCTGACGTTATTTTCAGCAAGTTTGCCGAATAGTGCAGCCGCAGTACCTGGGGCTTCCGGAACGTTGATAACAGATATTCTCACCTGCGAAAGGTCTGCTGCTACGCCGCTAACGGGTCTGTAAATTTCCATATATTCTTCTCCTACTACCATTGTACCTGTATCTGAATGATTAAAACTGCTTCGAACTCGCAATTTTACGTTGAATTGCTTTGCTGTTTCAACAGAGCGCGGGTGCAAAACTTTTGCGCCGACACGTGCAAGTTCAAGCATTTCTGAATATAAAACTTTGTCCAGTCTTGATGCGGAAGAAACTATGCGCGGGTCTGCTGTATAAACGCCGTCAACATCGGTATAAATATCACAATAATCTGCATTAAGAGCTGCTGCAATCGCTACTGCGGATGTATCAGAGCCGCCTCTGCCGAGTGTTGTTATTTCTCCGTCAGGAGTAACACCCTGAAATCCGGCTGCAACAACAATGTTTCCTGCATCAAGCTTTTCCTTTAGTTTATCTGTTTTAACATCAATAATTCTTGCTTTTGTGTGAACGTTTTCTGTAATAATTCCTATTTGAAGTGCGTTCATGCTGACAGCTTTGTGTCCTGCTTCCTGCAACGCCATAGCAAGCATTGCAATAGAAACTTGTTCACCGGTAGTCAAAAGCATATCCAATTCGCGTTTATTCGGATTAGATGAAACTTCACTTGCCAATTTCATCAGGTGGTCTGTGGTTTTACCCATTGCTGAAACAACAACAACGACCTGATTTCCTGCCTCTTTCTCTTTAATGACGGCTCTTGCCACATTTCTTATTCTGTCTGCGTCAGCAACAGACGAACCGCCGAATTTTTGAACTACTATTCCCATTTTTTCTACCTGTTTTTAACTCTTCTATTGGATGACTATATTATACTAAAATATTGAATTTTTACAAGTGGAAAGAGTTTTTAACAAGCATTTGCCTTATACAAGCCATCTAAGAGAAAAAGTTACCAGTGCAAAATATACAGCCAGCCCAAGTACGTCAATTGTTGTTGCAATCACGGGACCTGATGCAATCGCAGGATCAACATTGATTTTTTTCAAAATAAATGGTGTAACCGTACCGATTATGGTTGCAAGTATCATGTTTATTGCCATTGCTGTTCCAACTACAGTACCTAATATAATGTTGCTGTGCCATCCCCAGGTAACAAGTGCGGTGATTAAGCCGAAACAAGCACCTATCGTTATTCCTACTCTTGATTCTCGGAAAATTTGTTCGAATGCGTCATTTGCATCAACCTGTCCTGTCGAAAGTCCGCGTACCATAAGTGTAATACTTTGCGTTCCGATATTTCCGCCAAGTCCTGCCAAAAGCGGCATGAAAATCGCTATGATTGGAAGTTGATTTAGCGTTCCGTCATAATGCTTTGCTACAATTGTTGCAATAAATTCGCCTGCCAGCGTAATTAACAGCCATGGAGTGCGTGCTTTGAAAGATTTTAAAACAGAACCTTCCAAAAGTTCATCATCGTCAAATTCGTCCGTTTTAATACCTGAAGATTGAAGGATTTCTTCCGTTGTTTCTTCTTCAACAACATCTTGCGCGTCATCCCATGTTACGATACCTTTTAGTTTATCGTAGTGGTCGACGACCGGTACAGCCAAAAGACCGTATTTAGAAAGTGTTTCTGCTGCTATTTCCTGATCATCTTCGACGTGAACTTTGACCAAATCTTTTATCATTATGTCTTCGACTTTTACATACGGCGGAGTCGTAAACAGGCTTCGCAAACTCAAAACGCCCAATAAATGACCGCTCTTGTCGGTAACATATATATAAAGAAACTCTACTTTGTCTGTTTCTGCTTTAATTCTAAGGAAAGAAACCACTTCGTCTACAGTCATGTCCTTGTCTACCGTGAGGACATCAGAGTTCATGATACCGCCGGCAGAATCTTCAGGATAGCTTAATAATTCACGAATTTGATTTGAAATTCTTTCAGGCAACCTGTTCAAATAATTTTCCGAATCGGTATCTTCCAAATCGCCAAGAACGTCAGCAACGCTATCGTGAGGCATCTTAAGGATAATGGAAGATGCTTTTTCTTCATCAATTTCGCTAAGAATTTCAACCTGAAGCTGCGGGCTCAAAAATTCCAATAGTTCGGCCGCATCATCCTCGGGCATGATGTTGAAACACTTTAAACGTTCATCTTCGTCGAGTTCTTCAAATAATTCCGCAATATCAGCCGAGTGCAGGTTATCTAATTCTTCTTTCAAAAGATTGTCATCACCCTGTGCAAGGATGTCTTTCAATCTTTCTACCGCATTTTCCATATTTAGCATAACCAAGCCCTCATTACTGACATGGATATGATAACTTAAAAATAAAATTGAAACAAAATATTTGATTATTTTTTTTGTTTCAGATATAACGAAAGAGAAATAGATTACAGAAAGTGAGGCTTTCAAAATGGTAAAAGTAGCAATTAACGGATTCGGTAGAATCGGCAGAAACACACTTAGAGCAGCAATTAGAGA
>JAILHQ010000067.1 GCA_024695725.1 Cyanobacteria bacterium RUI128
TAAACAAAAAGCGTTTCTGGTTGATATCCTTGAAAAAATGGACTTTCAAAAAACTTGTGATAAGGTTATTGACAACGCTCTGTTGTATGGGGAACTTGTTTCTTTTACTGCCTGGAAGAAGAAATATCAGGAATACAGACGCCCTGTGTCGTTTTTTAAAGATCTTTTCAGTATGGATTTTGTAAGGCTGCATAAGGTTTTGCAGGCATCGCAGGAAGGCAAAAACTACTGGACAGATACCAGAAAAATCTATGATAATCCGTATATTTATCCGGTATCGCCTGCGGATATTGTTTTTGATGTATCGCAGTCGGATAACTGGGATAACTGTCCTAAGATTTACCGAACCTTTAAAACTCCTGATGAGATTATAAACAACAAGTTCTATTCCGTGGATAAAGAAACAGCATATAATATAAGGCAGCTGCTTACTTCGGGCAAAGATATGACTGTTAAATCTCAGGCGGAAAAAGATTTGAGGGAAAATATCGTAAACGGTTCTACCGTAGAGGTGCTTGAACATTGGGGTAACTTTAAGATGCCGACGGGCGAAGTGTTGAAGAATTGGCACGTTATTGTTGTCGGCAGAAAATATCTTGTTAAGTTCCATAAAAACGAAAGTACTATAAACCCGTTTACCTACGGTGCTCTTATTGTTGATCCCGAAACAAAACGCGGTATAAGTCCACTGTATTGTGTTGTGTCATTAGCACATTCTCAGGAAGATTTCTTAAACAGAACAATTGATATGCAATCATTATCCGAAAATCCGCCCTTGCTCGCACCTGAGGGGTTCTTTGACGAAGAAGAAATATCACTTTACCCGGGGAAAATTATCGAATATGGTGATAACCTTTCTTCCGTTAATGCGTTTAAGCAGTTGTCGTTCAATAATAACGTCTTTCTGGCTGATGTAGAATTTCTTGATACATTGATGTGTGAAGTTTCAGGTATCTATCCGAGTATGATAGGTATTCAGGAAAATATTGCAAAAACTGCAACTGAAATAAATACTAAAACTCAGGGACAGCTGACGAGATTATCAATGCTTCTTGATATTATAAATCAGGACTTCATTATCCCTACGGTAAAAAACATAGCCAAGCTTGCAGCTGATTTCAAACAGGGTGTGGAAGAGGTTTATGTAAATCAGGATAATAATCAAGAAACCCTGCTCATTGATGATGAGGTAAGGCAGTGCGACTACAAATACACGTATTCAGACAGAAATGTTCTGAACGATAAAATGATGAATGCCGATATGGTTGCTCAGGCTGTTGAAAAGTTTGCGCAGATTTTACCATTGGATATAGCAGAAATTTTTGTTTGGTATTTTGAACAAAAAGGGGTGGAAAACCCTGAGAGATTTCTTGATCAGGAAAAATTGCAGTTTATGAAACAGAACGAAAAATTGCAGATGTTTGCTCAAAATAATAATATTGTCGGTCAGCTTTCACAATTGGCTGCACCCAAGCCTGAGCAAAAAGAATTATCTGATGAAATGGCACAGGAAAATTCTCAAGATGAAGCAGAGAATGAAAATGAAGAAATTCCATCATCGGTGTCAATGCTGACTAAATTGTTTGATGTAGCAAAACAACATGTACTATCAAAAGATAAGGAGTAATAATATGCCAAAATATAAGAATTACAAAAACAAACATACTAATAATTCCGTAATTCACACAGTGGAAGATTTGGTAAAGATGAGTTTTGGTGACGTTGTTAAAAGAGAAAAAGAATTAGCCAGCCAGTATAAACAAATAGGTTTCCCGACCAATTCGGATATGCAAAATTCGTCAAATGTGGTGTATGTTCATGAATATACACGTGAAGATGGAACTGTTGTTCGTGCTCATTGGCGATCAAAAGGGGAAAGAACAGTGGTAAATAATGAAACAAGTAATAATAATATCTCAGAACAAGTTAAAGACTTTGAAACTTATGGTGATTATATAGGGAATGAAGCAAGTGTCCCGAATACTCAAAAAGCACCAATATATCCTGAAAATGGTGTAGTTAAAGGTGGAATATCTAATGATTATATGGAAAATAAAAAAATGATATATTATCCTCTGCAGGTGGATATATAAAACCTGTAAATAGTTCCAGAGACTATGATGCAGTTGATGCAACATGCATAAATTATAATAATAAACAAAATCAGAACAGACCTGATGCAAAACAAATGCTTGAAATAGGTATATACGGAGTTGATAGTTATGAGGATAACAATCAATTCAAACATATCAAAGACGGTTCGGCAGATTTATATAATGAAAAATATAATCTTACGGGGAATAAAACAATTCCGTCTGATATGAAAGGGATTGAGTTCTCAAAAGATTCAGATTTTGCAAAAAGAATAGCAGTAGATTCTACGTTCAAAAATACAGTAATGAAATCATATAACAAAAAAACAAATAGCTTTCCACAAAAAATAGAACTTGATTTCAGTGGGAATCAAAACTTAAACTATTCAATCGGACACGGTACATTTTTGAATGCCAAAAAGACAAAAGATGGCTATATTGAAGGGTTAGTTTTTGATAAGTATGATTATAAATATGATTTTTTTGACAATATAGAAACTACAATATATAATACAGGTGCCGCAGGTTTGCATACTTTCAATCGATTAGAATACTATTATTATGTAATTCCAATTAAATTTAAAATAAGAAAAAGTAATTAAACAACTGGTTGACAACGTATGTAGATTAACCTATTATAAAGGTAAATCTATTAAAAAACTAAGGTGTGCCTATGGGATTAAATATACCTATAAAATTGAAAAATTTTATACTACTTTTAATATTTTTTTCAATTAGTATTCTTTGCACTATGGAATTTTTCTGTAGCACTATGCTAATTATATTTCCATATTTTACTTGTCAATTTGAGGATACATTAGGTTATTATCTATATCAATCAAGTGAGATTTATAGATTTTTACATAATAATAGAGAAATAACAACATGTATATTAGGTTGTTTATACTTTTTATTGTTTAGAGT
>JAILHQ010000072.1 GCA_024695725.1 Cyanobacteria bacterium RUI128
GTTAAAGAGTCAATAGATAACATCTCAAGAATAGAAGATAAAGACGTTAAAATATTAGGCGAATGCGTTATCCCTATCAGCCATTGCCTGATTACACACGCAGAAAACCTGAAAGATGTGAAAACTATAATATCCCACCCTCAGGCTATTTCACAGTGTTTTGATTATATTTACAAAACCTTTGGAGAAAATGTCGTTTACAGACCTGATTCTTCTACTGCTCATGCCGTCAAAAAACTGGACAGTAACGACAAAACAATTGCTGCAATAGGAAGCAGATACTCTGCAGAATTCTACGGCAAACCAGTAATTGCAGAGGCCATAAATGACGAACCGCACAACAGTACGAGATTTCTGCTTATAGGAAAACTACAGTTGCCAAAGATGGACTGTGAATACAAATCAAGTATAACCTTTTCAACCGACAATAAGCCGGGTGCGCTTTGCGATATCCTGACGATTCTCAGAAACTATGACATAAATATGTCACATATTTCATCAAGACCGTCTAAAAAGAGTTTGGGCGAATACTCTTTCTATATCGATTTTGACGGCAAAATTCTTGATATGAAAGTATCAAAAGCAATGTTTGAAATACTTCAACACGTTACTATGTTCAAACACCTCGGCACTTATCCGAAATGGCAGGGGTAGCACGCAAATATAGTCTAAATATAGGGTATAGCTTTTGTTCAAATATGATATTATCAAGTTATGAGCTCAAATAATACAATGACAAAGATTAAAAAAGTTTCGGCAGAGGTTGATGATTTTATCTCGAAGAAACGGGATATTTTTGACTCAGGTTATGACGATATTATAGAAAGGTATAATGCACTCTCTTTCGAACTCATCAATTTGGAAGATTTGCCGGAGGAGGCCGCAAAATACCTTACAAAAAATGATTATGAAACGGTTATACCTCCTGCCGGATATTCCACCCTTGCTTGCATGGATAAACTTGCAAAATACGCACATCTTCAGGCAAAAAAGAAGATAACCGAATGTCTTAAATCCGATAATATTGGCAGAGCGGTTGAAATCTATGCAAGAGCGATAAAATCAGGAAAAAAGAATTCTGATCTACTCTACCTCTTTGAAAAAACATACACTAAAAGAAGGTTATACAGCGAATTACTGGAACTCTACAAAATTATATTTTCGTGCACTTACGATACTAAAAGTTTTGAGAAAATCGGCGACACCTACGCTATCTTAAAAGACTATGAAAAAGCCATTGAGTATTATCTGAATGTTGTCGAACTGACAGGACAAAATCCGAAAATTTTCTTAAAACTTGCCAAAATATTTAAAGAACTGAATGATATGGAAAGTTATAATACCTGTATGATGCAGGCACAAGGATCGGCAGGTGTTAATGAATTATAAAGAACAGTTTATTAAAAACAAAACAGAAGAACTGACAAACCGCTATAAAACAGTGGCTACTCTATCAGTTCTGTCAATAATAAACAGAGATGTGAAGTCTGTAAAATCACAGTATAATGAGCTGAAAAATATTTATGATGAGATAATGCAGATTATTGAAAATAACTGCAGAGAAGAATATTATATTGCAGCCAAAGAATTTGATTTTAGTATTCTTCCCGATTATTTACAGTCAATAACAGCAATTCAGGAATATCAAAATATTCTTGCGCTACATTATGCAACAACAAACTTGAAAAATAAAGCTGAATATATTCAGCTAAACAAAATGAGTATAGATTTCAACCCGAAAGAAGAACTTCCGTACTTCAATATTATGAAAATACTGTACGCCGATAAAAAATATTCCGAAATTATCAAAATGTGCGAATATTTATCCACTTACTCTAATTCGGCTACAATATACAGTTTTATGGGCAGTGTTTACTTAAAACTGAAGCAGTACGGCAAAGCTCTGAGAGCGTTTGATATTTATACTACTCTGAACCAAAACGATAAACAAATTGAGAACAAAATACAAAAAATATACAAGGAAATTCTGAAATAAATGTACGACAAAAAAGAAGATATCATATTTAATCTAAATAACATTCTGCTTTCGGCATATGAGGATAAGAAAGGTTTATCAGATCAGCTGAGATCCGAGAACGAAGAATTTTTGCCGTACGTTGAAGATTCCCTGAAGGTTGAATATGAAAAAATCAAAGCGGGTAAAAAAATTGAGGTTGAAACTGACGATTACCCGACAATTATGCGCGCAATAAATTTCTACAGCATAGGGGAATATGAACAATGTATGTGGGACGCACTGCGTATTCTTGAAAATGAGAAAGAAGAGTATTTAAAATGCATAAAAATAGTCATACTATCCCTTCTTGAATTGCAGAGTGCGACAAAATTCATAAAAAAATTTATACCGATAGTAAAAGAAAATATCGATAAAGACGAAGATATGCTTGATATTCTTGCAAACATATATTTTAAGCAGGAAGATTATGCAAAGGCACTTCCTGTGTTTGAAAAGCTTGTTCAAAAATACCCGAACGACAGGATTGGGTATAATTACAACTACAAACTTGCCTATATTTATGAACGGGTATATCAGGATCAATACCTTGATAAACAAATCGAACTTACCCAAAAAGCGGCATCCCTTACCAACGATGATAACGGGGTAATTTGTTTTCTGGCAAAACTTTACCACAGAAAAGGGCTTATTGAAAAAAGTGATGAATTGTTTACAAAGGCTATGAATAATAACCCTAAGCCTGATATGATGCTTGGATATGCCCACTACCTGATGAACACAGGCAGACTAAAACAAGGCTATGATGTTTACAGAAACAGGTTCAAAGTTGAATCGATTGCCTATCCTAAAGTTCTTACGGATGAAACAAGATGGGACGGAAAAAGCGATTTATCCGATTGTGATGTAATAGTACATTACGAACAGGGCTTCGGAGATTCGGTAATGTTTTCAAGATATATTCCTGACCTTGCAAAAATGGCTAAAAGCATCACTTTTGTTGCTCAGAAGAATCTGATATCACTCTTCAAATCATCAGGTTTTGATAAATACTGCCACATATTATCACATGAGGCAGATATTAATCCTAATTTTAAAGCTGAGAGCAGAATGAGCTCCGAAATGTTCAATACTGGACAGGGAATGCTCAGAATACCGCACGATTATCATATCCCTCTTGCAGATTTGCCGTATCTGTTTGATGCATCCCCTGAAAATATGGTGCATACGGAAGGTTATCTGAAGGTTGATGCGGATAAAATTGAGGCGTTCAGGAAAAAATATCTTAAAAACAGCAAAAAAATAAAAGTTGGATTTGCTTATCACGGAACAAAAGCATCTGTCCAGACCTACAGAGATATACAGGCTAAAAAGCTAATGCCGCTGTTCAAGATGAAAGAATTAGAGTTTTACTCTTTCCAAGCTGATGAGAATTCAATGGAAATAGATAAACTGGATAAAAGTCTTAAAGTTCATAACCTGGCAAAACATTTTAAAACGTTTGAAGATACTGCCTGCGCTATGTGCTGCATGGACCTGATAATATCAACAGATAACGTAATTCTGAACCTTGCAGGTGCTTTGGGTGTGAAGGCATATGGATTATTCAATATTTATCCTGAGGCAAGATGGTACAAAACCTCGGGCGAAGATATCGGCTGGTATAAATCTGTCAAACCATTCAGGGTAAAAACCTTCAATGCGTGGAACGAATTGATGCACGAGGTGAAGGACTCAATCAAACAAGATTTTAATCTCTAAAAAAAGCCTGACGGATGTCAAGCTTTTTGATTATAAATCTGATGTACAATGCGGACATTTTTTTGCATTTATCGGAATAGAAGAACAACAGAAAGGACATTCTTTTGTTGTTGCCACTTCTTCAGCCTGTTCTTCTTTACACGTTTTTGATTTCAGAGTGTTGATAGCTTTTATTACAAAAAATACAGCTATTGCAACAACGATAAAACTTATCACTGTGTTTAAAAACAGACCGTAATTGATTGTTACCGCACCTTGAGCCTGAGCATCAGCCAGACTTGCAAATTCTTTTCCAAACGGATGAATTGGGAAATAAAGGTTAGAAAAATCAACCTTCCCTAACAATACACCAATAGGCGGCATAATTACATCCTTAACCAAAGAATCAACAATTTTACCGAAAGATGCACCGATAATGATACCAACAGCCATGTCTATGACATTTCCGCGCAAGATAAATTCTTTTAACTCTTTTGTAAGACTTTTAAACATAATTTTCTCCCTTCACTTGTATTTTAGCAGATTACATTTCCTTCCGTAAAGCACTATTTCAAATTATGATACAAATCTTAAATACAATATTGCGATTTGTAAATATTTTTAAAGAATTACCTGAAAATGCCGTTATATCTGCTGGAAGGTGTTCTATGGGCAATAATATCTCAGTAGTTCAAAGATTCACAAATTACTTTACTACTCACGTGCGTGAATGTAAGGGTAAAACTCTTGCTGAAATTTGCACTATGATGAATTTAACACCTGCCGAAAAAGAGGAGCTGCTAAAAAATAAATTATTATTACCATTTCAATTTCAATCAGAAGAACACACGTACGGATATGAAAATTTCGGACTACATCTTAACCCTACAAAAAAACAACCTGCCCAAAAGCCAAAACAACCCCAGAAAAAACCTTCTGACGGGAATATTAACATAAGAGAATTTTTCCCCGGAATAAAACTAACAAAAGATGGTAAAGTTGACTTAAATCAATTTACAATGAAGGAACTGCAAAAGAAATATCCTTCAGACAAATATGATGTTAAAAGAGAAGATGGAGACCTTGTCGTATATAACAAACAAGGGGAAAAGGTATGTGAAGTATTTGTCCAAGACGGGAATATATGTGTAATGATGCCTGTTGATTCTAAAACCAGAAGGGGGTTAGAAATCAGAGATAACGGAACAATTAAATCAAGAATTGTAAAAACAAAGTCTGATGGTGTTACGACAAGCACAATGTACAGCGGAACTTCCACAAGAATCACCGGTTACGGCAGTTTTAATAATCAAACAAAAATGGGCGTAAAAACCTATTATGATGATAACGGAAATGTTATACATAAAGAAAGATATAAAAGAATCAATGACAAAAATACGACTACAAGTGAAATATTTTATTCCAATAACCAACCATATAAAAAAGTAACAGGTAAGAAAGTTACTTATCCGCTTGTTAATGATTTAATAGCTGATATTACAGCAAAAACAAAATTAGGATTCCCTACAACCAGAGCATCTCTTTCTAATAATGTACTGAAGCGAATCAATGCTTCTAATGTTGCCGAGATAGTAGAGCAATATAAAAAGCAGACAGGGAATGAATTGCTTGCAGATATCGCTTCTGAGTGGGGGCTCCCCGGTCCGATTCAGAAAAAATTAATCGAACATATAGACAACTTATTATCTGAAAACTCCGGACAATATCTTGCCCAAAAACTGTTTGATGATATTAGTGGTCCCGGAAGCGGGAATTTGAGTAAAGATGTAATGCAGATAAATAAAAATAATGTTAAAGATGTTTTGGTTGCATATCGTGAATTAAGTATGGATGAGACCAGTGGGACATATGAAACAATCGATACTTGCACAGGTTTTATACGAGATTTAACAGGTATAAATATAACCGATAACTTGGCTTATTTAATAGCACCGTACGAAGGTCTTTTAACAGCAATAAACGGAGAATGGGGTCTTTCTAAAGCCGAACGAACAAGATTAATTAGCCATATAGTTAAGACAGTGACAGATAATGTGTCTGCTGATACAAGCCTGCGTACAAAACGTGATATTGCGAATCATTCGGAAGATTTCCACAGTGTTGAGATAGATTTGTATCGTGCAATAAATGCAAATGATGGTACCTTAGAAGATCCAAGAGCGCATTTGGAAGAAGCACCTTCTGCTGAATCCGTATCAGCTCCGACCCAACAGGGCGGGACAGGTGACTGTTGGTTATTAGCTGCTCTAAACTCAGCAATAGCAAAACCTCACGGTTTAAACATGCTCGAACGTCTGGTCAAACATGACGAACAAACCGGGATCTATACCGTTCGTTTGAAAGGCTGGTTTAGAGAATACTATATAACTGAACAAGAAGTTGCATCCGTTCATAATTTATCAACAGGAAGTAAAAAAGTTAAAGCCATAGAAATTGCAATGGATAAACTAATCAGAGATTTGAGTTATTCGGACAGGCGCCATCAAATTACTATGGACTCTGATGGTATGATTGATGATGTTGATATAGATGGAAATCGTGAATGGTTCTTATTCCACAGTTTGTTTGGGGATAGTAATAAGCTAACCATCGGAAAGACGGATCCGTTAACGGAAGATTTTAATAAGCCAAATAATTTTTATACTTTTGGTTTAAGTGGCGATGAACCACGTTCAAGTGTTGTGCATAGTGAAAAACACGAAAATTACAAAATAATACCTAATCACGCATATTCTATTATCGGAAGCGACTCTAAAAATGTTTATTTGCTAAATCCGTGGGATGCTTCAGATAAACTGACTGTTAGTCGTAAAGATTTCAAAAATATGGGAGTTGAGATAACAAATTATGAGTTGCCATTCGGCAGTTGGCTATTCACGTAAACGCAATCTGCAATCACGTTTTTAAATCTTTTCGGATTTAGTAACCCATCCGACCGAAACCGTCGCATGCAAAATTTCCTGCAATTACCCCTTATATTTACCCCTTATATTTACCCCTTGTATTTACCCCTAACTTGCTTTTTTTTTATATATATATTAGAATTTGAGTATTGAAGGAAAGGTAAAAGAAAAGGGAAATGGCCCAGAAATTATTTTTAGTAGTTTTCCTAATATTAGCGAATAGCTTTTTTGTTGCCTCAGAATTTGCAATGGTTAAAGTAAGAAAAACCCGTTTAGAACAGATGAGTAGCGAGGGAAATTCTACAGCAAAGGTTGCATTGGAGTTAGTTGAAAATATCAATGAAATGTTGGCGACAGCACAACTGGGCATTACATTGGCAAGTGTTGCACTTGGTTGGGTAGGTGCAAAAACTATAGAAAGTATCTTACTGCCGGTAATTGATTTCATTTTACCTTTTGAAAATGCCGCTTTTTGCACATTATTAACTTTCATCATCTCATTTGCAATAATAACATTCTTAGAATTGCTGGTTGGTGAACAGTTACCAAAATGCGCATCCTTACAAAATACCGAAAAAGCGGCATTAATGGTTGCAAGACCGATGAAATTGATGATGAAAATTTTTAAACCTTTTGTTTGGTTTTTATCAACTTGTACAACAAAAATTTTAAAAATATTTAAAATGGATGCATATTCAAATGATTTAGTTCACACAACAGAAGAATTAGACATGCTTGTCGATGCAAGTTATAACGAAGGGGTATTAAATGAAACAGAGGCTGAAATGTTACATAATATGTTTAACTTCTCAGACCTGACAGCAAAACAGGTTATGACTCCGAGAACGGATATGATGTGTATAGAGACAATCACCCCTATTGATGAGATTAAGAAATTCACTGCAGAGCATCAATACACAAGGTATCCTGTATATGAAGAAAATATAGACCATATTCTCGGGTTTATTCACGTTAAAGATTTGTATTCAAAAATGCTTGAAGGCGATGACAATATAAATCTTCAGGAAATACTCAGACCTATTATGCTTGTTCCTGAGACAATGACATTGGATAATTTAGTAATCGAATTCAGAAAACGTAAGAGCCAGATAGGAATTGTTGTTGACGAATTCGGCGGAACTTCAGGACTTGTATCCTTGGAAGACGTAATTGAAGAAATTGTGGGCGAAGTACAGGATGAGTTTGATGAAGATGAAGAAATTGATATAAGAGAAGTTGCGCCTAATACTTATGTTGCGAATGCAATGATGAGAATTGACGAGATTGCTGAATTTTTTGATATTGAGGAAAATCAGTTTGACTTTGAAGATGTTGAAACAATCGGCGGACTTGTAGTTAAGGAATTAGGCAGACTTGCACAGGTTGGCGATAGTGTAGAAATAGAAGAACAAGGCTTGAAATTCACTGTTCAGAAAGTTGACGGTGCGAGAGTCGTCCGTTTGGTTATCCAAAAATCAGAAATCAAAGAAGCTGTTGAAGCTGAAAAATAATTATTGTTAAGTTAAAAAAAAAAAACTGTAAATACTAAAGTTTAGCTGTGTTTTGCCGTAATGCATGATGTAACAATTCAGTTTAAATTTTGTGCACTCACTGAATTGATTACGGCAAAGGAACAGGACAAGATGGGTTTATCGTCATCACAGGCTAGATTATTGAATCTGACTGCAAGAATGCACCAGATTGAATATAAAGCAGCCAAGCTGGAAGCTCAAAAACTCCAGATGGCAAACGAATCACGCCGTGTGTACGACGAATACCTTGATGCACTCGATAAAACAAAAGTCCAAGTAAAAACACTCAACAATGATGGTTCTGCAAGTTATAAAGATATATATAGTTATCAAGACTTCCTCAATGCAGGGTATGCTTTAGAATATAAGGGCAGAATCTATCGAGGGAACGTATATGAATTTTATATTCCTGCAGAGAATGTTGGTGTACCTGGCGGCTCAGCTCAACCATTTATTGACGAAGGATACAGTATATCACCAGGACCATACTACTTCAGTGAACAAACGGCTACCGGAACGTATGGTCAAGTAGGATGGTTTACATATACTGATATGTACGGAGCAAAATTCATTGCAGGAGGACTACCATCATTTACATACACAAATGTTATAAGTGAAGGCGGTTTTAAAGACCTTGCAAATGATGCGTATGGTGCAAACTATACTACAGAACCTACAGGTGAAACATTTGAAGAAATAATTACTAATCTTATAAACTCAGGCGATGTTACTATTGTTAGACTTAAAGATGATTCAGAAACATCAGTCGCAATAGACACAGGGTTGCAGGAAGTTTCTGATGAAACCTTGCTTAGAAAAGCAGAAGCTAAGTATGAAGCTGATATGCGCAAGATTGATGCAAAAGATAGAAAGTATGATATCGACCTTGCAGCACTTGATGCAGAACGTAATGCGATAAAATCAGAAATGGAAACACTCAAGACCGTAGCTAAAGATAACGTAGAAAGAACATTCAAACTATTCAGCTAGGTTTAAAATCTATCCGACGCTATGCATAGTGTCAAAGATTTCTTTTCTTTGAACCCAGGCTTCCATACCCATTTTATTACATTCGTCTTTCAGAAGTGCCTGAAACTCTTGCAGGTTCTTGTTTGACTTAGACATATCACACAACATAAACATAACAAAATGTCCCTGCATAAGTGTTTGCTTGATATCTTCTATATTAACCTGACAATCGGCAAGCAGATTTGCGACTTTTGCAACGATACCTACTTTGTCAGCGCCTGATACTGTAATTATAATTTTATCATTATTTTCCATTTCTGATTTACCCTTTTCCCCCATTATGAGAAGAGTCCGTTTATTTTATCAATGATATCCTGCGGATCTATTTCATTCGTAACCTTATTGATATCCTGAGCTATCTGATAGAGTTTAGCTGCCTCAATTTTATCCCCGACGATAGTAATAGCTCTTGCAAGGTTAAAGTGAGCAAGTGCATAGTTAGGGTTACATTCGGCAGATTTTTTGAACAGTTCTATTGCTTTTTGAACTCTGCCTAAATCGTCAAGATAAATTACACCAAGGTTATTGTATGCAATATCGTAGGTTTCATCATATTTAATTGATAATTCATATTCTTTTATAGCCTCGTTAGTATTTCCTTTACCCCAGTGTAAGAATGCGAGGTTACAGTGAATTTTAGAATTTGTAGGATCAAGTTCAAGCGCTTTTCTGTATACAGAAAGTGCGTTATCAAAATCTTCTTTATCATAGAAGGCACTGCCTAAGTTGATGTAGATATCAATATCCTCAGGAGTCATTGTATATGCATTTTGGTATGCACAGATAGCGGCATCTAAATCGTTTTGGTTTTCCTGATAAACAAAGCCTAATGTTTGGGCGATGATACTTGTCCAGCGTTTGTTCGGATTTAGTGTAATTGCTGTTTGGTATTGAGCGACAGCGAGTTTAAATTCACCTTTAATGTAATACAGGTTTGCGAGATTTGAGTGGAAGTCAGGTACTGTTGGCATAATAGAAATAAGTTTTTGATAGGTTTCTATTGCTCTGTCGTAGTCGCCCTGTTCTTCATAAGCCTGACTAAGGTGCCTGTATGCAGGAATATTCAGACTGTCTAACCATATAGCCATTTTGTATTCGGTAATAGCATCTTCATAGTGTCCGATAGCAAGATATGCATCACCTAATAAGCAATAAAGCGGAACAAAGCCCGGTGCTTTATCTATTGTCTGAATATATAAATCTATTGCAGAATCAATTCTTCTGATTTGTATCAGGTAGAAAGCCAGGAACAATACCGGCATAAATTGCAGATATGAAATGGTTTTCATAAGAGCATTGATAGCGTTTTTATCAAACGGGAAAGTCAGAAGTGACAGAATGTGTTCAAACTTTGACTTGCAGCCAACTTTAAAATCTTTAAAGGCAGATGCCTGATACAACTTATGCAGAAGGAAGTGTGCTCTTGAGTTTCTGAACTTTTTGTATTTTATGGACTGTTTCGCAGCCTGAATAGCCTCAAAGAAATAAGCTTTTCTTGTATAGGTTTCGGCAAGGACATAGTATGCATCCGCATATTCCGAATTTTGTTCAAGCGACATATTAAGGTAGTTTATTGCTTTATCGAGATCGCCTTTATAGAACTGCGCTTTACCTATTTTGTAATAGATTTCATAGGCATCAATGGCAGTTTCGAGTGCACATTGATATTCGGTGATAGCCTCATCGATATATTGGCATGAATTAAAAATATCTAAGTGCCAATCCATATACAGATCACCTAATCTGATATGTAATTTGGCATTGTTCGGTTCTTTTTGCAGAGCAAGTTGGCATTTTTCGATAGCCTTTTTCACTTTGCTTTGTTTTTTATTTAATTCATCTGATGATTCATTTTCAATCATATTGTTCATAAATTTTATCCAATCTTATTATATTATTTAGCCAAAGACATACAATAATCTACCAATTTTTGCCTGTCAGAGTATGATATTTTTTCGATAATCATTCTGTGAACACCTTCCGGCAACCCTGTTTTATCTAAAATACGTCCCGTAAGTATTATTTTACCAATAGAATTTGATAAATTCAACATTATTTCAAATTCTGAATTAACATCAAGAGGTATTTCCGAATAGAACCTCAGTCCTCTGACGCTGATATCGATAAGATGTGATTCAATGTTCCCCTGAAGCGGTCTGAATATTGTTATAGGACATTCAGACTGATAACGCGGGTTTTGGCGCGTATTTTCAAGTTTTGTATTTTTCTCGTCAAAGCTGATTTCCAGCTCTTTAGAAGATATTATTTTTAACACTTTTGATTTAAAGATAAGGATACCGTTCGGCGTAAACACTTTCACGTCGAGGTCATAATCTTTTTCAAAGTCAGAAAAATCATTTTTCTGAATCGGGCTGACAGCAAGAACAATCTTATTATCGGAATATTTTTTAACGAAGCAGTCAACATCAAGTGTATCAATACCTGATTCGGAAACGATTTTAGTTTTTTGTTTTTCTGCAAGCAAATTCATACAACTATTTTACCCGAAAAAACAGGAAATATAAAGAGATTATTTATTATTTCCGTCATTAGTTTTTTTGCTGTTATTTTTCGATTTTTTTGACCAAAACGGTGCTATCGGATGTTCGTTTTTCATATCTTCATATTTTATATCATCCGGGTGATAGTTAGGGATATCCTTCCAGTATTCTGTGCGGACATCATAGGCTTGCGGGCAGGTATTATAATCAGCCGGCGATTCACAGAAATCGTAGAATGCCAGAGCACTCCCTGCAAAAAATATCATGACTGATAACAGAATAAAATTTTTCATGCCCTTATTATATCATTTTTTTTTGAATTAATAAAGCAAAAAATATTTTGAAAATTTTTATGTGCGTGGTAGAATAAAACATACCGAGAAGATTGGCACTCTGCCGAATCAAATACGGGCGATTGGCACTCTGCCGAAGAAAACAATTGAATATTGTTTTCTGAGAGGGGTAGCGCATCGGACAACCGAATGGTTGTAGAAAAATTAAATACGGGCGATTGGCACTCTGCCGAAGAAAACAATTAAGTATTGTTTTCTGAGAGGGGTAGCGCATCGGACAACCGAATGGTTGTAGAAAAATTAAATACGGGCGATTGGCGCAGTTGGTAGCGCATCACATCGACATTGTGGGGGTCACGTGTTCGAGTCACGTATCGCCCAATAAGACTCCGAGGCATAGCCTCGGGGTTTTATTATGCATATACTAGCGAGAACACGTGAGGCGCAGCTTTGTTTTACAAAGTCTTCTAACGCCCACCATAAAAAAAAGAGGTCTTGTTGACCTCTTTTTTTTGTATTAGTAGTTTTTTATTATGCCAGATATCTGATTTGTTCCGTCAACATTTGATTTTGCTTTGGCAACTTGTTCAGGAGAATAATTGGTATAAAAAACATCGCCATTATTCATTCTTATTTCTGACTCATACTTATCGTGCTCCGAAATTGATGAAATCGACTCAGAGTTTATAAATACATTCTCCTTCTGAGTTATATACTCAGAATCCGGTTTACTGATAGCTGCGACTTTGCAATGAATTTGTCCGCTAAAATTTGTTTTGTTTGGGGTAAATAACGAGATTTGCATAATTTTCTCCTTCTATTCTTTCTTTTCAGAATAAAAAACATAACGAAATTTTTTTGCTAGTACACAGTAATAAGTAAAACAAATATTTACAAAGGCAACTGATATACAATATTGCACTATGATATTATAACAACATTGTCATTCTGAGGTTTTAGCCGAAGAATCTCAATACTTAAAAGAGATACTTCGCTATCGCTCAGTATGACAGCATTTTTGTCTTTATCTGTGTAAAAAACAATATATGATTACCTTTATTTAACCTTACTCAGCGGGATATATTCAAACCTTATATATTTTTCAAAAACTTTGATTCTTTCCATAAAAGTTTGTTCTGAAACGTTTTCCCATTTATTGTCATTATT
This sequence comes from Cyanobacteria bacterium RUI128, assembly GCA_024695725.1. The sequence goes on from JAILHQ010000072.1 coordinate 13,162, forward strand.
ATCGTTTCCGTAAGAGACAAACCAAGGAGATTCGGGATCAGCGTACGCATCATATTTAAAGCTGACCTGAGGGAATAGCTCTGTAGAATTTTCCACAAGAATATATATTCTCCAACCGATACCCATCGCACCTGATGAATATTCGTTGGCAACAAAAACATTGTTTGTGACAAAATATCTGTCTCTTGAGCCTCCGCTCACTACGTGCTGAGGTTTTCGGTTAACCATAGTGTACATATCATAGACAACGCCTTTCCAGTCTCCCTTTGCTATTTCACCGATTAAAAGTTCATCTATCCCGTCTCCGTTGACATCGTAATAAATGTAGCCAATTTTATCCAAAACATTTCTGCTTGTCTGAGCAACAACGTTATACATATAGCTCATATCTTCGCTTTCAAGTTTTGAAGAATCCCATTTTTCTTTTATGGCGGTTATATGTTTTTTCAGGATATCTTTATACAAGTCTTCGCCTTTCATACCCTGATTTTTATGATATACAGAACCTCTGACACCTTTTATCTCAACAACTTCGCCTAAATCATAAAGTGCTTTGTATCCTTCCGGTGCTTTTTCACTTTTTGTATAATCGTGCTGAACATCGGTCGGGTATTTTAGAACGATATCGTACAATTTCCCTTTTTTATCCGTCAACTCGCCAATTTTTCTGCCACCGGGCATTTCTGCGTGATCAGCAGGGTTTTCATAGGCTTTTATTCCGAACGCAAACCCGCCAAAACCAGCGTCTTTAGACGGTTTATGATATATAGAAATACAGTCTTTCTTTACGCTTTTACAAAATTCTCCGCTCACATTTGACGGTATTGTGACAGAAAAAAGCCTGTTTTTTATAACCACATCAGCGCATTTGTCAGCCGCATATACGGAAATATCAGTAACCAAAACCACTAAAATACCAAACAATAATGCAAATAATTTCTTCATTTTATACTCCAAAAAACAACCTTAAAACAATTATAACACACAGAAATTATAAAACTTTGCCGAAAATTCGCTTTTTCCCCAAAATTCCCGCTCAAAATACTCCATTTAATTCATTTTTATTTTTTATTATTTAAGTAGAATGGTTATTATGAGGAAATTATTAATCGTAATGTTCATATTATTGGCGTTGGTTGTTGCGACTAACCCTTCGCATGCGATAAAGATAGGCCTGCTTCTGAACGAGTCTAAGGTTTTGATTTCCGCATCCGATGAGGCTCAGATGATAGATGTCAAAACAAACAAACAAGTTTGTGTCATCAGAAAAATGCTTATGTACGAAATTACCCCTCTTGGTGATGACAAAATGGTTGTACGCTCTAACTGGGGACAATGCACGGTAAACACGAACGATGCAGTCATAAAACCTATTGACGAAAAAGCGTGTGTTTATGCAAAAGAAAAATGGTACAGAGGTATTCTGAGGGTAATGAACAAAAACAACTCCATTACGCTTATAAACGATTTATGTCTTGAAAACTATCTTCAGGGTGTTGTTCCTGCCGAAATGCCGCCATCCTGGGGGATTGAGGCACTAAAAGCGCAGACAATAGCCGCAAGAACCTATGCTGTTGCCAATATGGGTAAACACGCAAAAGATGGGTTTGATCTGGTTGATACCCAGATGGATCAGGTTTACGAAGGGGTTCAGGCAGAGTATGAAAGAACTAACAAGGCTATTCTTGATACTGCAGGAATAATAATGATATACGATAAGAAACCGATTTCCGCTATGTATTCATCCTGCGCAGGAGGGCAAACAAACTCTGCAATGTCGTCCTTCGGATACGACGTTCCGTATCTTCAGTCAGTGCCTTCGTATGATGATAACTTCACAAAAAACGGGCATGGAGTAGGCATGACACAGCACGGAGCCAAAAATTTGGCTGAAATGGGCAACAATTCGTACCAAATATTAACGCATTTTTACAATAATATACAATTTGTACGGCTAAATCCGATATATTACAAATAGGCTAAAATCGGCTCATAGTAATAGTTTCAAGCATATAATGAGCCTGCATGCCATATATATATAAAAATTTAACTATTTACCCTCTTGCAAATATAAGAAACATGTGTATAATAAGAAATTGTAGAGAGTTTAGTGTTTATTGCTAACACTACTGTATAGTAGAAAAGGA
>JAILHQ010000084.1 GCA_024695725.1 Cyanobacteria bacterium RUI128
GCTTTATCACAATATGGCGAGTGTGCGAGCTGCACCTCGGAAAATGTAAAACCTACTGTTAGCGGATATACAGTTTTCCCAAGTAGAAATCTTTCAGGGAAAAAGACTAATGGTAATGATAGTGTTAATGCTAGAGTAAGCAATCCGTATGTTTGTCAAGGAAAACCCTGTAAAGCAAGTGCAGGTGGAGATGCTTCGGGTTATACTTTTGTAATGCTTCCAAATTCTAACTTAACTGGTGTTAATGTGTATATGAGCGGTACACCGGCAAAAGGTGGTAAAAGTGCTGAAATCGATTCTAATGGAAATCCGGTTACAGAAAATCTTAGCGGTTCTTATGAAAAGAAGGATTATATATCAGCTAAAGAAGTTACCAGTTTTATACCTCAATTAATGTTTGTTACTAATTTCACAAGACGTCACTATTTCCTTGGTGATTATGGTAATGATGGGGAATATCTTCATTTCTTGAAATATTCTCTAGATGGTCCATGTCAGATTCAAGTAGGTCAAGGTGGACCGGCTTTTAAAGGAGAATACGAATTGTATCCCAGCAGAACAGATATGAGTACAAGGATTGTGTGCAGAGGTTTTGAAAAATCTGTTCAAGGTGGCGCTCCGAGTATCGCTATACAAGATGATCAATATGATCAATACGTATATCTGAAAAAAGCGAATGGTGATCCTGTAGATACTATGTCTGAAAAAAGGGTAAATTCTAGAAACCTCAAGCTTACCGATACTAGTTATAGAACACCAAAACAAAGATTGGATGGTGAATTATTCTTCAAGCTCTATCAACCTGCTTTATTTAACGGAATAGGCGAAGGCGGCAGAGGTGCAGGTTTTGTTGATAAATGCACAGGCAAGGGTAAAGATAAAACTGATTTGAACAGGTATGAGGGTGATTTTACCATATCAATAGGAAATGCAGTTAATAATAGTTTTGTAAAAACATGGAAAACAGAAGAACTAGAATCTACCTGTATTGATAGATCAGAAGATAATCAGTACGGAACTGTTAAAGGTAAGTATGAGTTAATCCCTGCTGGGTCCGGACGCGGTGGAGCTGTAATTATCACTTGGTAATTAAATAATATAATATTATATAAAAGTCTCTGTTTATTATATAAGCAGGGACTTTTAAGTTATGAATATTGTTTAGCGGCACTTCATTCCTATATATACTTACCCCTTTACCACTAGGATTTCAGGAATGAGCTGTATTGTTCTTGCATTTGAGCAATAAGCATATCCATAGATGAGAACTTAGATTCCAGCATCTCTTTGTACTTAGCAACTTCTTCATTTGCTTTTTGTATTTGTTTATTGATTGTTGAGATTTGGTTGTTGTACGAGGCGTTTTGCGTATCAAAATAACCATTAACACCGGCAAGAGCTGACTCTATTAAATCCTCTACTCTCAGCAAAACGCCTTTATTAGTCGTATCACCAACCATTAATGCTTTTACCGCAAACGGGTTTTCTTTATATTTACTGTAGAATATATCTCTGTTAAAGTTCAGGGTTACAATATCTGAAGTTTTTGTTGAGATATTGCTTCCGACCGCATCACTTACACTTATACCGATTGCGTCAAAGTTTCTGAAATCAGTTGCGCTCAAGCTTGCGCTTGTCATATAGCTTCTTAATTGGTTTCTAATCATTTTAAGCGTCGTTTGGTCAGCCAAGTCTCCGCCTGCTGCAATAGCTTCATCTACGCCTGTCATAAGCTCATTGTAACAGTTTACAACGTCTTCAACAGCGTCGGCAAGTACCTCTTTATCTTTTTCAACGCTTATTGTTATTGCTTCACCTTCGGTAACCTCTTTGAGATTTAATGTTAAACCTTGTATTCTTGTAACTTCGCTGCCGATTGTATTTGAATTTGCCGTAAATACTACACCGTCAATAGAAATTCTTGCGTTTCCGCCAACAGTTTGTGTTTCTGTATTCATTGCAGAATATGCATCTGCGCCGGTTCCGACAGTCTTTGTCAAGCCCATTACATCCGTAAAGTTACTTGTTCCTGCTTCAATGTTTACAAAAGCGTTGCCTGCAGTTCTTGATTTGATTACCAAATTACCTTCAAATTCATCCCAGTATGCTGATGCACCGCTTTCAAGAGGATGTGAATTGATTGATGAAATAATATCATCAATTGTTGTATTTTCGTCAATTGTAATCTCGTGTGTACCTACCGTAAATGTACCGGTAGTAACGTTTCCGAATCTGAATGCACCTTCTTTTGTAACCTTAGACGAGTGGTCAACGGTGTATAATTCTTTTGAGCTTGCTACAGTACCGTCAGCTTTTGCTTTTATAGCTGTTACAGAGGCAAAGTTGCTTGTGTCTGTTGATGAGCCGGCTGTTACTTTTCCGCTTTCGGATGAGAAGGTTAAGAAGCCTTCATTAAAGCTTATTGTAACATCTGATAATGTATTTCGTATTTTAGACTGCAAAGAACTGAATGTTTCACCAGCGGTGATTTCAACCCTTGCGTTAATACCGTCTTTATAAACAGAGAATGTACCTGTTGAAATACCCAGTGTGCTGAGTTTTGTATCACCGTTTGCCCAGCCTGCTGCGGCAAGAACTTTGTCTTCGTATGTTGTTGATATAACCTCTTGACTGCTTGCCGTATAACCGCCAATGTCGTTGTTAAATGTTAACAGGTTATTTTCAACAATTTTTGAGCCGCCGTCTGTCGGTGTAACAATGTTCAAATCTTTGTATCCGCTGTGAATAGTAATCTTACCGCCTGCGATATTAGCTTCCAAGCCCATTGCTCTGAATTTATCAAGTACAGAACCGATTGTTTCATCAGAGGATATATTGATATAATTTGTTTCACCGTCAAGTACAATTTCTAAATTTCCTGTCAGCGAATCGGCAAATGATGAAGTCGGTTCGGAAACAATAGTTGAACCTGATACGGCATCTTGTTGTGTCATTTTAGCAATGTCAGAAAGTTTTGTGTCTTCTGTTGCGTCTATATATAAATCTTCGAATGTAATTACATTCTGAACTTGGCTTTCATAAGATTTTGAGATTACCCAGTCATCATTTTCAGCACCGATAATTTCAAGTATATTAGAAGCTTGGCTTGTGCCGGTATATGCTTGAATTTGGCTGTCTCCTGAGTTTTTGATAATTATTTGACCTTTGTCGTTGATTACAGACTCAAATCCGTACATAGAAAGCTCATCCATAAATGTTCCGACTGTATCCGTAGAATTTATGTATAACTGAGTTTGTACACCGTTTCTTACAATAGTAACCAAACCTTCTTGGAAACCGCCGGAATTTGATGCTTCCGCAATGTTAGACATTTTGGTTTCTCTTGAAATGGATTGTACTACAGGAGTTGGGATGTCTAAGTTATTTGAGTTATAAACGTTTGTGAAATCCCATTTAGAGAATAATATATCAACCATGTTTGTATTCTGAGAACCGCCTTTTGCAGAGGTTGCCAGATATGAATTTTCGTGACCGTTAAGCATCAATGAGCCGTCTTCGGTAATATCTGCAACGATGCCGTATTCAGCCAGCTCTGACATAAAGTCATTCAACGTTGTATCTTCTGTGATTGAGTGCGTTGTTCTTACGCCGTTTTCGTATATGTAGTAATCACCAGTTGTAATTCCTAAGTTTTCACCTCTGCTTGTCTGCAAGTTAGTCATCTTAACTGATTTACTGTTCATTGTTGCTTCTGTTGCAACCATATTTAATTGATCAGAAGTTGTATTTGCACCGAGCGTGGTTTCTGAAGTATCAAGAGCTTGATATATACCAAGTTCCGAAATAAATCCGCCTGTATATTTAATAAAGCCGTTAGATGTGCCTTGTACGGTTAATACACCGTTTTCATCAATGGATGAGTCTATTCCGTAACCTGCTAATACAGCCATAAAGTCGCCTATTGTATTTGAAGCAGCCATACTAATATTGTATGTATCTCCGTTGTACTCAACTTCCGCATAACCTGAATAGCTGTATGAAACATCGCTGAATTTTGTAGCCGAGGTCATATTGTTGACTATTGTTCGTTCATGGCAGAAGGTTGATGAATTTGTACCGATTGTTGTAGAAGTTTTTACAGTATTGTATGCTGTATCTGCACCCAAA
>JAILHQ010000112.1 GCA_024695725.1 Cyanobacteria bacterium RUI128
ATTGAAAGGCTTTCAAGAATGAACATTGTATCAACCCCAGCATACAGTAAAATACCACCGTCTAAACAGGTGAATTTCACAAGTATTTACTACCAATGGAATGAATACAGAGATTCAAGCGGCGTAAAACGTGAAACCCAAAACTCTACCTGCAAAAGAAAAGATCTGAACTATCAGAAACTTGCCAAGATTGTTAAAACCAGATTCAGAGATTTTGACAGGATTAATATTATGCCCATGAACGTATCTGACGGGACCGAAGCATATTTTATCTCTCAACCCATGATAGAAGAGTTTGGGTTTGAAGAGTTTGAAAAAAGAATTGCACCAATTGAAGCAACTGATGTGTGTGGTGAAGTTATCGAAAAATTTCCGCAAAGGGGGTTGGTATATCTTTTTAAAGGGGAACCCGAAGAGTTGAGCGTGTACAGAAAACCAATGTTCAGGGTTGTTTATCCGATAAAATACCCGAAAGATATTAAGTATGACGATTCACCCGAATCACTCTTTAAACTTAACCCAGAATACAGAAAATTTTTCAGGTTCGGAACACAGGATTTTCAGGAAAGACTGGCAAATATGCACGATGAAGGAAACTCCATCGTCGTTATAAGAAACTGCCTGAGGCAAAGTTTTGGCGACTTTAAATCGGCAACAATAGCCTACAAACTCGCAGAAAAACTCAAGGGGGCAAGTCTGTTTATTACCGGCAGCTATGACAGAGGAATGCCGTTGTTTGAATCAGCACTCGATGATAACTTTGTAGAAATTGAACACAACGTCTGGGGCAGACGTGATTATAAACCGCAACCGAAAAAAACGGCAGAAATTATTCCGACAAACAAAAGCACTGCTGAACATCTTAAATCACGCTATTCAATCATCGAATATCTGAAGAGTTTAAAATTAAGAAAATAAATCAATAATTACCAGTTTGCCGAGCCGTACTTATCATAAAGTTTAACTCTTTCATCTATCTTCTTAATTAATTTTTCGTATAAATTCTTTTCTTTCTTAGGGATATTTGTTTTTAATTTAGCCTCGTAATATATTTTTTCTTCTTTAAGCTGGCGAATTTTCTTCATATGAGCTTCTCTTTCGGTAAATAACCAGCCCTCAAAACCACAGCCCGGAGGTACTATTGCCCACGGCGATGTAGGAAAAGTACGGCACACCTCAAATCGTTCCTCGTACTTTGGACACAAATTACTGTCAGGCTTAATGTGCTTACAATGATAAAACGTTCTGTTTTCCCAGTCAGGGATATTTTTAACAGTCGCCTCATCAGCCTTTAATGCCTCTTCAAGACTCGAATACGGTTCAAACGTATCTAAGAACTCAGATGCACTCTTGTCCCCCTCCTGCGCTTTTTGCACAAGCTCTTCATGCGAAATTGATGCTGTTGCCATTCGGCAACACTTTGCACACATCAGACAAAGCCTTTGAGGTCGTCTTTCCAAAAAACTTTTGTTCGTATAATCCATTTCTTTATTATATATCATTTATTAATTTTTGGCTTTTGTAAATTAAACTTTAGTCAACGACAAAGTTGTTTGCTAAATGGAAAATATCTTTATAGCTTACCCCTTGACGGCGCCGTCGTTTTCGCCTGATATAAAGTATTTCTGCATTGCCAAAAAGAAGATTACAATCGGTATGGTTGCCAGAATTGAACCTGCCGCAATAAATCTCCAGTTAGAAGAGAACATCCCCTGCAGATTATTTATACCGACCGGCAAAGTGTACATTGCATCTTTTGTCAGAACGATGCTTGGCCATAAAAACTCGCCCCACGAACCGATAAACGTAAATATTGCCAACACGGCAAGCGACGGTTTTATCATAGGGACACAAACCTTCATAAACATCTGAAACACGTTACAACCGTCAATAATGGCAGCCTCTTCCAGTTCTCTCGGAATTTTAAGAAACGCCTGACGCATTAAAAATATACCGAAAGCATTAACCGCAAACGGCAGTATAAGTCCCAAATACCCCATAAAATTATTAACACTGTCTATAAGGTTTAGTTTTATTGTAATCAGATAGACAGGTAACATAATAGACTGGAAAGGTATCATGATTGTCGCAAGCACAGAGAAAAAGACTATCTTTTTGCCCTGAAATTCCATTCTCGCAAGCGGATAAGCCGCAAGAGCCGATAAAACAAGATTTAACAAAACAGTAAAACCTGCGACCAACATACTGTTAACAAAATATCCGATAAAATTAACCTGATGCCAAACCCCGGTATAATTTTCCCAGGTAAAATCCTGCGGAATAATCGTCGGAGGGTATGCAAAGATGTTCTCATTCACACCCTTCAGAGAGGTCGAAATCAGCCACACAAAAGGAAATACCGATAATAAAGAAACTATTATCAGCGCCGTATGTATGGATAACTTACCGCATATCTTTTTGAACATACAACAATTTTATCATATATAACATACAGGGTAAATAATTATTTACTTTACAAATTATATGTCTTATTGTAAGATATGTCTATGATTATGAATTTACGACGCAGACAATTTAAGGATTAAAGGCTTGTTTTTATAAACTAAAGACATCTTAAGTTGTATGTGCAAAATAAAACAAGACCTTTAACCGAAAAGGTCTTTTTTATTGGTTAATCGTAAATAAATGTAAAAGATATAGCAAAAATTGGTAGTTATTACACTTAATATAAAAGGAAGGTTAGAAATGATTAAAAATTTACGACGACGTTATACTAAGCGTTTCAACGCATCATTCAAGAAATTAATGAACCTCAGATGGGGTCTGTAGTACACGTTTTAGTATAAGGTTAAGGAAAAATGTCAATAGCAAAAATATTTTCAGTTTTGGGAAATTCCCAATCACTAGTCCCTTTGGCGATTAAAGACAGCGCCAACATTACAGGCATGACGGCTGCGTCTGCCGTTACAAGCAAAGAGGAAGCAAGAGACAGGTTTATCGATGAAGTCGGTACGGGAGCAATTTGGTTAGGTACAATACCGCTTTATAAAAAGGTTGTAGATAAAACTCTGTTCAAAATCGCAGGATACGATGCGAATTACGATGTAAGAAACCTCAAAAATAATGAAGTTTTCGAACAGACAAAGAAATATGCCCCAACAGATGAAATAAAATCAAAAATAGAAAAAATAGGGGAAAACAAAAAGGTATTTAAAGGTTTAAATGCCGCTAAATTTGTTATTGCAACAGGTGCGGCACTTGCTACATACAACATTTTGACTGATATGAAGCAAAAATATACCCACAACAGAATCAAATCTAAACTTCTTAAACAGGAAGAAGAGAAGAGTCAGGCCTTAATGGCACACAAGAGTGCCCAGATAAAGAAAAAGGATCTTAACTTTACCAATGTGTCACAGGTAAGGAGCCAAAATAACGTTCATAAAGGCAACCCGAGTTTTAAAGGCGGGTTTGACGTAATGCTTGATCCTGTTAAAAACATGATGGTTTTTGATGCCGGTATTACAGGCGAAAGGCTCGGGAAATCAAGGTCACCTCAGGAATTTGCAGGTTATGCAATCAAAGAGGGCGGCTTCTGGATATTTATGTATTATTTAGGACAGAAAATTCAGGACCACTTTGAAAATGTTGCCGATAAAAAACACAACAAAAATATCGGACTTGATGCAAGGGTGATTGAAAACGAAAACTTCAAGAAGGCTTTTGCAGACAAGAGTATCGAACAAAGCTTGAATACATTTAACTCCGAAATGTCAGACAAAGAACTGTATGAATTTTTACACAAAAACCCTGACAATTTGGTGGTTGATGTAGCTAAGCAGTCCGACATTATTCAGACCTATAAGAAACCTAAAAAATGGTATCAGATATTTACCAGAGCAGAAGACACAGGCAAAATTGACACAAGGAAATATATCAATTTAGACGACGTAAGGAACACCCACAAAAACATGTCCAAACTGTATAAACAGTTTAACGAGTCAGGTCAGACAGTTGACGAATTCTTTAACGGTGTAAGGAAACTCAAGAGGGGCTCTATCCTGAAGAATATGGGTTCAACCATCTTTGCGCTGGGAATTGTCTTACCGGGGATAATGCTTGCAGACAGGCTCCTTAAACCTAACAACAAAGAGTTCGCGGTAGAAAAACACATCAAAGAACAAATAAAACAGGAAAAGGCTCAACAACAAGCCGCATAATTTATTCCGATTTTATTTCTTTTAGCCATTCTCTGTAAAAATAAACAGAAAGGAATAAGTACACACTCCACATAAATACTGTTGAGTAGGTTCTGCTGCCGTCTTTTATAACACTTATCCACATTATAAGAGATAAGAGATTTACCCCGCCCCAGACGAGCCACTGTTCAATACAGCGCTTTACAGTCAGATACATTCCGACAAGAGATAGAGCCGTTGCTATCCCGTCAAAATAAGGGTGAGTATCGTTAAAATGTATAAGTATCAAAACAGATATTGCAGAAATCAGTACGGATATTATCGACAAAAGAATGCGTTCTTTTGCGGGAAGTTTGGTTTTATATATTTCATTGGTTTCTTTTTTCAGGTTCTTCTTCCACTTAAATATCCCGATTATCTGCATAGGTACGTAATAGCACAGGTATAACATCATATTCCCGAACAGACCGTTAACAAAGGCAAGGTACGAATAGAACCCCGAACCTGTCAGCCCGAAAAGATAACAGGATATTTTGCCTTTTCCTGCAATAATCGTGTACATCAACCCGCAAATAGCAGAAATTGCGGCAATTTTACTGTCGTTTAACACAATTGAATTAAATATAACTACGGCAAATATAAAGGCTAAGCCGATAATTTCGGTTTTCTTCCAGCCCTGCAATTCTTTTTTTACGAATTGATAAAACCTGTTCACGATCTACTGCTCACTATTCACTATTTTACTTATTTATGTTATCTAATAAAAACATATGAAAGTAAATTTATTGGGGAATTTTTATAGAAGTAAAACCTTAAAAAAGGGTTTGGAGTTTGCGGCGGATAAGGGAGCCTTATTTGCGGCAGGAACTTCTCTGGCATTATCAACAGTTGCAAGACCGATTGCAATATATGCAACCCCTAAAACGGATAAAGAGAACAGAAAAGTTGCCTGTGCAAAATCAATAGCCTCATCAGCAGTAGGGTTTGGGCTCATGCTTGTGGCGTCCCTTCCTATCGCTAACAGTATCAAAAAAATAAGCAATAACCCTGATAAATATCTTGAGAAAAAGACAATAGGTGTATTAAAGGAGAGCGGAAAAGCTCTGCCTGCATCAAAGGGTTATCAGTTTGCAACGCAGCTGTTTAAGCTTGGGGTTGGGGCTGCTGCTGCCATACCTAAATCTATTATAACCTGTGCGCTTATACCGCCTATAATCGGGCTGTTATCCTCATCAACGCCTAAAAAAGACACCATAAGAATTAAGCCTGTGACAAACAATAACACAGACAAAAATAAAGACGGGGCAATAAGTTTCAAAGGGAAACTGCCAAAAGAGCCTTTAACAAAAGGTATTTCAAAGATTATAAATACGGATGCCGTTCAAAACATTACGAATAAGTACATGGACACAAACTATCCTATGCACATATCGGCACTGACAGATACTCTTGCAACGGGGGCATTTATTGCACGGACAAAGAAAAGTTCAAGGATAAAAGAAGAAAGAAAAAATACACTTATGCTCAATGCCGGGATATCCACAGGGCTGAGCATAGGTGTAAGTTATGTTATAGATAAAGCGCTCAAAAAACCGACAGAAAAATTTATTGATAATTTCAGAAAAGCGAACAAAAATTCGCCAAAACTCGAAAAATATGTTGAAGGCATCAGAATAGCAAAACCGACTCTGATATTAGGTGCCGTTTATTATTGCGCAATACCTTTTGTTTCCACCTTCCTTGCCGAAAAGTTTGGGGATAATAAAGATAAGAAAAAAAGAATATAGATATCCGCATCGATTTAATATACATTTTCCCATTTACATAAAGTCACATATTCTTGAATACGAAATATATTTAAGATATCGTATTCTTGTACTAGTATAAATGGGTAATGTAAATATGATGAATTACAACAAAGAAAAAACTATCATAGATTTAAGCGATGCTTCAAATATATCAGATTTGGGTATTAAATTAACAAATATTTTAGAAACAGAGGGGATCGCAGGAAAAGAATTATATCTTAATTTGGGCAACACTGATTTAAAACAGTCTCAGCTTTTAAGCATAAAAGCACTTATTGAGGCAATGCAGTCAAGCCTTTGCGGAGTTGAAACAACATCAGAAATGACAGAAACTTCCGCTATCGGGTTAGGTTTATCCGTTGAAAAACCGACCAGACCACAGGCACAGGCACCTGTTATTGAAGAAACTCCGTCATTTTCGGAAACCTTTAAACAGGAACAGCCGGCACCTGCAGAACTTAATTCAAATGAGTTAAGCTCTTTCAATCAGTTAAAAAATATGAATTCTATCGGTGATTTTGTAACAGCTTCAGAGAGCACACAAGAAGCTAAAATAAACAGTTTAAATAAAGAAACACAGGAAACAGTTCCTGTTAACAACGAAGTTGAAGAACCACAGAATTTATATGAATCTATGGAGAAAGAAATATCTGCTCCTGACAGTATCGAATCAGCTTTAGATGTAACCTTCGGAATAAAAGACGAGGTTAAGGAAAAAACTGAAGAAACAGACGAAACAGATATAATTTTCCCTCAGCAAATGTTCCCTGAACAACCGAATGATTATGAATCAACAGAAACTATCGGAGCAGAAGACGGGAAATACGTTCTTTTAGATACTGAAGGTATCACACCTGAAGGTTTAGAGCTCATAAAAGCAAATACTTCTGATTTGCAGACTCTTTACCTTACTCAGACTTTGCGTTCAGGACAGACAGTTTCATACGAAGGAAATATTTTCTTAATCGGTGATGCACACCCGGGCAGTGAAATCAATGCAACAGGCGATATCACGGTTTGGGGTATCCTTGGCGGTATTGTCCATGCCGGAGCTAAGGGTAACACCGAGGCAAAAGTCAGAGCACTAAAATTAAACCCTATTCAGTTAAGAATAGCACACCTCTATTCAAGAAGAAACGATACGGTAAATGTACCTTATGTACAGAAATCAAACGAATTTACACCGGAAGAAGCAAGAATAGAGAAAGAACAAATAGTTATATATAAAACATTAAGGAGAGAAGATTAATATGGCCGGACGAGTAATAGTAATAACGTCAGGAAAGGGCGGAGTTGGTAAAACAACTACAAGTGCTAATATCGGTACTGCGTTAGCTAAGTTAGGAAACAAAGTAGTTTTAATAGATACTGATATCGGATTGAGAAACCTCGATTTACTTCTTGGTTTGGAAAACCGTATTGTATATACAATTGTTGATGTTGTAGAAGAAAGATGCAAGCTTAAGCAGGCTTTGGTAAAGGATAAAAAGAACCCTAACCTTTCTCTGTTGGCAGCAGCTCAAACAAGAGATAAGACTTCTGTTACATCTGAACAGTTAAAAGAGATTTGCGACTCGCTTAAGAAAAAGAACGATTATATTCTCGTTGACTGTCCTGCTGGTATTGAACAAGGATTCCAAAATGCTGTTGCAGGGGCTTCTGAAGCTATTGTCGTAACAACCCCTGAAATGTCTGCCGTCAGAGATGCTGACAGAATTATCGGTTTGTTAGAGGCTAAAGAAGAAATTGAAAGCTATAAATTGTTATTAAACAGAGTTCGTCCGAAACTTATCGAACAAAACGATATGATGAGTGTTGAAGATGTTGTTGACATTTTATCAACAGAACTTATCGGTGTAATTCCTGAAGATACAGGTATTATTACATCAACAAACAAGGGCGAACCTATCGTAAATGATGAAGAAGCTATGGCCGGAAAGGCATACAGAAACGTTGCAAAACGTATTATGGGCGAAGATATTCCTTTGTTGGATTTAACTCCTAAAAAAGGTTTCTTGGACAAGATTAAAGACTTATTTACGAAAGGCAAGGTATAGAAAATGAAAGATATTTTTGCCGGTTTATATAATAAGGTATTAAGCTTTTTCAGTAAAACAGATGAAAAATCAAATGCAAAAGATGTTGCATGTAACCGTTTAAAACTCGTTCTTATGCAAGACAGAACAAATCTCACTCCTGCCATTATGGACAGAATGAGAAGAGAACTTGTAGAACTCCTGTCGAAATATATGGAATTAGACAGAGAGCTCTTAGATTTGAACTTTGAGCACGAAGATGATCAGATGGCTTTAATGCTTTCTATTCCTGTTATTCGTGCAAAGAATGAAGATGAAATCAACGAAATTCTTGCAAAAGAAGACGAAGAGAAACAGAAATTAGAAGAACTTGCAAAAGCTCAGGAAGAATCAGAAGAAGAATCAGAAGAGTCTGAAAATACGGAAGAAACAGAAGAAAAACCTGAAGAGGCAGAAGAAACTTCCGATAGCGAGTCAGAAGAGTCAGAAACAGAAGAAGCAGAAAACTCTGAAGAAGAGGAAACTGACGATGACGAAGAAGACGAAGAAGACGAAGAAGTAGACGAAGACACAAAAAAAGAAAAATTCTTCTCTAAGAAAAAAGAAAAGTAATGTTAGACGGAAATATTTGTTCTGAAATTAAACAAATTCTTGAAAATGACGGAGTCATTGCTTTTGTAACAGATACTGTTTGGGGGTTAGGTTGCCTGCCAAACAGCAGTAAGGCTGTGAAAAGGATATACGAAATTAAGCACAGAGATCCTGAAAAGCCTCTTATTTTGATGTCTTATGATACATATCCGCTTTTAAAATATGTACAGCCTGTCCCTAAATCTGCTCAGATATTAATGAAAAAGCATTTCCCCGGGGCTTTGACACTTGTTCTGAATAAAAGTGATGAAACGCCTGATTTTATCACATCAGGCACGAACACAGTAGGAATAAGAGTCCCAGATAATGAAGTTTTTTCTGATATCTGTAAAGTAATTGACGGACACGTACTTGCCACAACAAGTGCCAATTTATCAAGCCAGCCGCCTGCACTGGATTATGATGAAGCAATTAAATATATTGGTTCAGATGTCGATTTGGTTGTCCCTGACTGCGGTTTGAGTGCTAAAGGGACAGCTTCAACCGTTGCAGGTGTTTTTGATGATGAAATAAAAATATTTAGACAGGGGGATATTCACTTGAATATGTAGTTTATTTTTTATTTATTTCACTATCTTCAAATACTTTGCGATATCACTTCGAACTACTTTATAACTATTCTTAAAATATTTAATAAATTTTTCTTTATCGCCTTCGTCCTGACCAACTGCGTATGAAAATAAATTAGCATATATTTCTCCTCTTGCAACATCAGCCATTGCAACATCTTTTGGGGTTACAGGTTTTGTTAAATCAAAAGATTTTACATAATATTCCATATTTTCAGGTAACACACCAGAATACGGGAATTTAATTCTTATATTATTGATATCCTTCCATACAGCCTTTTGAAATTTCTTATCATCACTGAGAGAACCGTTTGTAAGATAATCAGTCAATATTTTATACTCTTCCTGTGTTTTAACGTTGAAACTATGGGGACTTTCATACATATCACGTTCTTTTGCATCCATTAGAGAATCGTATTTTTGGGCAAATTCTGCCTGATGATCGTGCCCGAAATAGTTATCAAACTGATGCCCAACTTCGTGCATAAGGGTTTGCCTCATAGCACCTATTTTTGCCGATTTTTGACTATCAGCATATCTTTGGTGTGCATCCTCCTGAATAAAAATCATCTTCGGTAATAATGAATCAGAATAGAAACTTCTACCCTTAAGATTTGAACCGCCATTTTTCTTTATTTCCTGCGCAAATGAGTTATATGTCCAGAGATTATAAGTAGATTTTGCCACATATACATCAAGCCCTTCCAGAAAATCGTTACCGTGGTGCAGTTTCGATTTAAGGTCATACACCGGCTTCATCAGAGAATCTTTTGTTTCCTTCTGTATATCATTGTATTCTATTCTTATACCGTTGTTGACTTCGTTACCGGTAAATCTCTGTTCAGGGGAATCAGAACAGGCTGATATACCCCCTATTGCTATAAGCCCGCCAAAAATATACGGCATCATCTTCTTAAACGGATTTCTTGCACAGGAAACCTTCGGAGCGTTGCCGTTATTCCCCCTAAAGGTGCATCTGCTACTATTATTATTTTGACAGTCATAATATAAATTTGAATTGAGCCTCATACTGAATGTAATAACTATGAAGATTTTAATTTGCTAATATGTATACAAATTTGACACTTGTTGATTTAATTGTAAATATATCTTAATGATTCTCTCAAAATTCTAAAGTTTTTGAGTTATTTGCCGTTAACGAACATGTAGGACTGTATCTATAATGTAAAGGAGATTAGTATGACAACACTATCCGCATATTGTCAAAGTATGGGTTGGGATTTGAATGACCCTGCTATTCGCGCGAAAGTCCAAAGTGCTGTAGGAAACATTGGTGACAATACCGAATTAAATGAAGCCCAAATGGATAAACTACAAGAAGCTTTATACAATGCTTTGGGCGCCCAAAAACCGGGTGATGACCCGATGCTTGATACCTTTGGAGGAACAAGATTGAATAACGGAGATCTACACTTCAATTCTAATCAGGATGCACTTGATTATCTGAATGCTACAACCAACAGTAGAAGATCCTCCGATGGCAGCTTTTTGGAGTCCCAATTTATTCAGCAGCCGATTTCTTTAGGCAAAGGTCTTTACCACGCAGCAAAAGACGGCTTAAAGAGTTTATGGAACTGGCTGACAGAATAGTTATTATTAACGATAAAAAAGAGGATGACTTTTAGTTATCCTCTTTTTTTATCCCATATTTAACCCTTTTGTGTTAAAATTGAACTATGAATAACAGAAAGAAGGATTAATATGGAAGAAGTAAGAGTAAGAATTGCACCGTCGCCTAGTGGTAACCTCCACGTTGGTACTGCAAGAACAGCTTTGTTTAATTATTTATTTGCAAAGAAAAATAACGGGAAGTTTGTTTTAAGAATAGAAGACACAGATGCTGAAAGAACATCTCAGGAATATATTGATAACATTTTTGACAGCCTTAAAGCATTAGGCTTAAACTGGGACGAAGGTCCTGACGTAGGCGGTCCTTACGGCCCTTATACTCAGTCAGAAAGATTTGATATTTATCCAAAATATGTTCAACAGCTTTTAGATTCAGGGTTTGCTTATGAATGTTTCTGTACTCCTGAAGAATTGGAAGCAGAAAAAGCGGAGGCAACCGCAAACAAGAAACCTTATGTTTATTCTAAAAAATGTGAAAATCTTTCAGAAGAAGAAAAAGCTAAATTGAGAGCAGAAGGAAGAAAACCTGCTATCAGATTCAATATAGCTAAAGCTCAAAGAGCATTCCACGATACATCTATTTTGGAATTTGATGATTTGGTTAAAGGTAAATTACACATGGATACAAATCTTTTAGGAGATTTTGTTATTCAAAAATCAAATGGTGCACCTACTTACAACTTTGCTGTTGTAATTGATGATATGTTAATGAAAATTTCACACGTAATCAGAGGGGAAGATCATATCTCTAATACCTACAAGCAAATCCTTATCTATGAAGCATTAGGTGTTGAAGTCCCGAAATTCGGTCACTTAGGTATGATTCTTGCACCTGACAGAAGCAAATTATCAAAACGTCACGGTGCTACTGCTGTAAGTGATTTTGTAAAAGAAGGTTATCTGACAGATGCATTAATCAACTTTGTTGCATTGTTAGGCTGGGCACCTTCTGACGGAGAAGAAATTAAATCAGTTGATGCTATCGCTCAGGATTTCAGAATCGGCGAAATTTCTTCATCAAACTCAATTTTTGAATATGATAAACTTAAATGGATGAACAGCCACTACATCAAACAGTTATCACTGGAAGAATTGGAAGAAAAACTTAAACCGTATCTTGAAAAATACGATTTAACAGAACTCACAAAAGAAGAGTTTGACAAGATGATTGAAATCACAAGAGAACCGTTGACCTTGTTATCAGACATTACCGATGCAGTTGAATATTTCTTCGGTGAAGGGGTAAATTATGATGAAAAAGGTCGTGAAACCGTAGAAACCGAGGTATCTCAAAATGTCTTGAAAGACTTCCTGGCTAAAGCTCTTGAATGGGAATGGACTGCAGAAAATCTGCACGAAAAACTTGAAATCTTCAGAGGTTACTGGAAAGAAAAAGGTATTAAACCGAAAGTTACCATGTGGGCAGTCAGAGCAGCCGTAACAGGCAGAACCTGCGGGGCTGATATGGTCGGTATCCTTGAAGTTATAGGAAAAGACAAAGCAATAAATCGTACAAAAGCAGCGATAAAATAAGATAAAAAAAGGAGTGGTTAACACTCCTTTTTTATTACTATCGAATAAAGTTTGTAGGCGTAACCGTTTCGGTTTCAGGCGGGAATATCCCTGCCTTTTCTCCTGCCTCTTTACATTTCAAATGCCACGCCATATTACGGGCAAGTATTCTCATATTCTGCATACCCTCTAAGTCTTTTTTAGCATCTTCAGCTGATGCACCGTGAACCATATTCCAATATCTGCCGGAAATTACAGGCATTTGAGTTATTGTGAAATACTTGTTTAACTGATCTAAGGTTGCAGTCGTTCCGGCTCTCCTTGCACAGGCTACAGCAGCACCCGGTTTATGCAGGAATACGTGTTTTTTCCCTGCCTTAGATGCAGTAAAGAAGGCTCTGTCTAAAAATGCAGTAATACCACCGCTTGCGGCTGCATAATGAACAGGTGAACCAAATACAAACCCGTCAAATTCTGCCGCATAGTCAATAAATTCATTAACCTTATCTTCAATAACACATCTGCCAAGTTTACCGCAGGCATAGCAGGCTCTGCAAGGTGAAACAGGTTCAGTGCCTATCTGATAAATTTCAGAATCAATACCTTCTTCTTTTAAAGTCCTTGCGATTTCCTCTAACGCGGTATAAGTACAGCCGTTTTTGTGCGGCGAGCCATTAAATAACAATACTTTCATTTTCTTCTCCTTATTTTTTCTAAGCCGTTTTTCTTTTCTTGTATCTCAGATAAAGCCCAATATCCGCTATCAGGAAGGTCATATTCAGAAGATACAACCATATTACCCAATCGTAATAATAAAACAACTTGTGAATAACCCCGCAAACATAGCCTAAAAGTATAAGACAGGTAAATGTACAACTCTTGCCCTCTACACTTTTTTTTCTGTAGGTCTTGTAAACCGATACCGGCCAGCTTACCCCAAAACAAGCCATCATGCCTGCTTCAAATATGCTCATATAACACCTCCGTTATTATTTAGTTTCCCAACTATCTTTTTTGCATTAGCCAATGTTTCTTCCGTCAGTTCGGATATTGTCATATCCAAATACTTAGAAACAACGTTAATTGTATTATTGTTCAGCATCTGAGCAAATTTTTCATGCTGTTCTGTCTGAGCCACACACATTCCGTCAGCAAATTTTTTCAACTGATCTGCAATATTTGGCGGGATATCCATACTTGCCAGTTTTACGGCTTGTTCATTTATAAAATCGTTCGTTGTATCTCTTACTGACCGGCTAATATTATCCATCGCTCTGAATTTTTCCGCAAATGAATTAAGATATTCGGACAATTCAATACCCTTTACCGGATTATTCTCATCAAAATACCACAGAGAAAGCCCCTCCTGCTGGTTAAAATCGTCAGGCTTTTTAAAAACTTTTCCTCTGTATTCAAAAATACCCTCATGCGTTTTGAATAATACGTTTTTTAAGACCTCCTCAAGCGAATTTGTCTCAACTTTGTTCATAGGTATCGGCGAAATAAGATATGTCTTTCCGATATTTTCCCCGAACATACCGCACCAATCGTTCATAACAGCATAATTTGTTATGAAAGAATAGTTTAAATCAGGCCTGCACCCGAAGATTTCCAAAAGATGCTTACACCCCGGGGCATTATAAGCGTAGGCTTCAACCTTTTGTTTTGTATCAGAATATATTTTTGCACCCGCAAGCTGCACCAAACCGCCGCCTAAAGAATGGCCCGTAAGGGTTATTTTAGCCTTTGGGTTTTGGGCTTTGACCAATTTATAAAACTCATACGAATCTTCAAACTGTTCATCAACCTCTGAGGTAATAAATTTCACATCCGATACTACATCTTTTGCAAGCGCCATAACATCAGACTGGTTTTCACCGAGCCCTAAACGTTCTGTTCCTCTGTATGCTATTACAAGTTCTTTTGTTTTTACATTTTCGAACAGATTAGCAGAAAACCCGCTGACTAAATTCTTATAACTGTAAAAATCATTGTTTCCTCTTTGGCTGAGCAGACTGTCCGTAACCTTCTGAAGTTTGGTATTTTCTGTATTAACTTCCTTTTGCCTATGATTTTTCAGCCCCAAATACAGCTCTCCGCCATAGGCAATATGAGCAAGATCTAAAAACTCTGAATTAATCTTTGGTCTCAGCCATCCGAATATCTGCATGCACCCTCCCCGAATAATCGTTTCTTCGATATTAACACAAAACCTGAACTAATCCCACAAAAACACACAAAGCAACATGTCTGAAATATGCGTGATCAGACAGTTTTAGGAATTATAAACTTTTGTAACACATGTAGAATAAATTAATCAATTTTTGAGAGATTAAAAACTTTACATGAGTATAAGAGTATAAAAAGATAGAAACACGCACGAGGAAAAATCTCAAAGCAATTTGAGACGAGGACTAGAGAAAATTAAGACAGTTTCTTTCTACACACACACTACACTTCACAAATTTTCAGAGCCTTCAGGCTCTTTTTTTTTGCCCTGAAAGTTTTAATATACAACTTAATGGCTGACTGATTTTAATATTTCCATAATACTTAGGTAATGTGAAGCAGCACCGAGTATTACAAAGAGGTGCCATACGCAATGCATAAATTTCTTTTTTGAAAGATAAAATACGCAGCCTGCAGAATAAAATAATCCGCCTATAAGTAAATACCAAACGGCAAGATGGCTTGCATTATTCCATATTGCATAAAACAGGAACAAAGAAAGCCAGCCCATAACCAGATACAAACCTGTTGAGAGGTATTTGAATTTAAGGGTAAGACAGGAATAAACTATACCCGTAATTGCCAGATACCACGTCATTGCAAGCAGTGCAACCGAGAGTGGGAAGTCCACAACAAGAAGTAATATCGGGGTATAAGTTCCCGCTATAAGCATAAATATTGCACTGTGGTCAATTTTACGAAATACCTTTTTTGCTGTTTCATTGACCATAGCGTGATACAGCGCAGAGGACTGAAACAATATAAAAAGAGTTGCCCCGAAGATTGCCGTTGATGATGCCTCCATTGCATTATGTGATGATACTGCGAGCATAACTATCGCATAGATAGAAAACAATGCACCCAAAGAATGGCTGAACGCGTTCATGAACTCTTCCAACGGTGTATATCTTCTTTCCATAATCTTAACTCCTGTGTTTTATACTGAATTATTCTAGCATAAACCTGATGAATTTATTCCGTAAAATTTTAATTTTTACAATAGGTTAAGAAACAGGGAAAAAGGGTAGAAAAAAATTTTTTCGCATGTATTATATAAAAACACCATTTTGAGGAAAGGAGATGTGTATGAGAATTCAGGCTATTCATTCAACAACAAACAGACCAACATTCCAGCAGAAAAGACCGCACGAAGGATATGACAGAAGTGCAACAATACAGGATTTGTTTGAATCAGAAGACAGAATCATTGCAAATCAGGAAAAACTTTTTGCGAGACAAAACGATGCGTTAGCCAAAGCGTTGTGGGTTATTATGAACCAAAACGGCGGTTCAAAAGAAGTCGCAAATTTCCAGATGAGAGAGGCTGATAAATCACTCAGCAAACTGTCGCCTGATATGAAAAATTTTAAATAAACAAACATAAACCCGAGGTTATTCCCTCGGGTTTTGTTTTTAAGAGATATTGTCCATACAATATTTACCGGTGGGACATGCAGTTTTTGATGTTCATTACTTAAAGTTTTGTAAAATATATTTTATATTCTTCAGCAAATTTATTTTTTAGAACATTTAAATCAAATGTGTAGGAATAAAACAGAGGAAATTATGTATGAACAACTCTATCAACAGACAACAATACAGCCCAAATTTTGGAATGGCACTCGTAATCGAGAAAAAAGCACAACCTTTCATTGAATCATTACCTTCAGCAGAACGAAAATATCTTCACGAACTCGGTAACAGAATAAAAGGTTCACGTAATGATATTTATATTCTGGAAGATGGGAAAGTAAGTTTAACTTATCGTCCAAAGCCTTCTGAAATCAGACTTGTAAATGATGAAAACAGAGCTGCTATTGAGGCGGAAGATAAAATTAAAAGGGAAAAATTTAAGAAAGAACTAAACCCGAATGAAAAAATATATAAAATTTCAGAGGATTTTAAAACTATAAAGAACGTGTTAAAAATAAAATTATTTTCAAGAGAATCAAAATTTATGAAGAGATTAAAAATTGCCGAAGAACTTCAAAAAGCATCTGACAGAGATGATGCACTGCAAATAGTAGTAGAAAAAAGAATAGCTTCAAAAGATGATATTGCAAAAAAAGAAACAGAAAAATTAATGTCTGAATTTGGCGGAAAAATAAAATCTAAAAATTAAATTTATAACAAAAAACCGAGGAATTTCTTCCTCGGTTTCTTACTTATTTTATTATAAGGTTAAATCCTTATTATATTTACCCCTATAATTTGTTAGCAACCATCTTAGTAGTTTCAGCCAGTCTTGTAGAATAACCCATTTCGTTATCATACCAAGAAATGATTTTAACCATGTTGTCGCCCATAACTCTTGTTAATAAAGCGTCAACT
>JAILHQ010000118.1 GCA_024695725.1 Cyanobacteria bacterium RUI128
ACAACATTTACGTTTATATTGTTGTTTATGAAATCTCCTGTAACATTATTAATTACAACATCACCGCCGGTATAAACACTATTATGAATTGCACCGCCTGATACAAACAAATCAACATCATCTGAATTTGTAGTATTTATATTGACATCTAAACTGTTATTTATAAAATCTCCGGTTATAGAGCCAATGGTACCGTTATTACCGATTGCACCATATAATTCTTCTTCGGTATTATTAAATTTTGTTATAGTAACATTGCCGCGGTTGCCTACAAAATCACCAATGATAATACCGATTGAACCGCTATTATCAATAGCACTGCCTGCGTTTGCGCTGTTGCTGATGAAATCACCTGTAAGACTATTAATTGTACTAGAGTTATAAATAGCACCACCTTTGGCTTCACCTGAATTTACTGTTACGCTGTTATTTACGAAGTCACCGATGATATTTTCTATGGTTGATGTATTATAAATTGCACCGCCATAGGCAAAAGCCTGAGCATTAGCACCTGTTGATTCAGCGGATACTTTGATATAGTTATTTATAAAATTACCTGTGAGGTCTGTAATCCCTGAGCTATCATTATAAATAGCACCACCATAACCCGATGCTTGAGCGTCAGCACCTGTTGATGCGGCAGATACCACAACATAGTTATTTACGAAATCTCCATCTAAAGTTTGTATGGTACTATACATATCAGCGATTGCACCACCGTATCCGTTTGCAGATACGTCACTTGCTGATGTGGCAGAAACATTAACGTAGTTATTTATAAAGTCGCTTTCTATGTAGTTAATATAGGAACTTTCATTATATAAGGCCCCGCCATAGCCGTTAACTTCATCAGTCGGAGATGAGGCATTTATAGTTATGTAGTTATTTAAAAAGTCACCGTTTAAGCTGTTAATTTCAGTTAAATGTAAATTAGCAACGGCACCACCGTGGCCGTTTTTACCGGTATTACTAATAATATGGTTTCCGACAAAATAACCTATTATATCACCAATTGTAACCGCTTCTTCTTCTGCGGGTGTCCCGTTATAAATTGCACCGCCATAAACATCTTTATCAGTACCGCTAATATAATTCTCAATAAAGTTTGATTTTATATCACCTTTATCACCGCTTGTCGTGAAGTTTATGGCACCGCCGTTTACATTTTCTGCATTTGCATCAATAAAACTTACTCCGCTATAACCGTCGGTCGGATTGACAAGTCTTGTATCTTTTACGCTTGCACTGTTATAATTTGCTTCGATATCAAAGTCAGCTGATGTGCCGACAGCCATAATTTTGTTTCCGTGTCCGTCATCAACCCATTTATAATATTTTTTTGTATTACCTGTACCCTCTGTTAATTCACCGTTATCACGGATATAAGTGTAAGTGTAATAACGAGTTTCCGGTGTATTGTCAACCGTTGTACCGTCAACCGTTGTGTGTGGCATTTCAACCTTAATAGTACCCGTTCCGACACCTTCCGAACCATCAAAATCAAAAGGTACAACACCGGTTGCAGTGAGGTCACGTTTCCAACGAAGGCTTGCTGATGAGCGTAATTGTGAATTACGCAATTCCATATTTTTATAAACGACAGAGCCATCGTTTGCAATTCTCATATAATTGTAATCAGATGCTGTTCCGTCACTTTCTGAGTATACACTCGGATTTGTTACCGTACCCGCATTATACAAACGGTCAAGGGTAGTGTCGCCTAAGACTATACCTCCGTCAATTCTGTTAAATATCAAATCACCGTTTGTTTTATCCCAAGAAACATCATATTCACTGAATGTTGGCGATATAACTCTGACAGCTTTCCCGATAGTATAAGTATTCTTGAGGGATGAATTATCCGTCATATGAATAATTGTTTCGCCATCTTTATCTGTCAAAAGGTTAATCGCTTTGAACAGCAATTTGCCGCTGCCTGTCAAAGATGAAACAGTGAAAGTGTCGGCACTTTGTTCGTTTAAATTAGCATCAATAGCAATTTTGATAGTACTATTTAATTTCGTTGTGCCGAGAGCATTTTCATCAACGTGATTATTTATGCTATCTATGATGCCGCCATTTATATCATTTGTGAATGCGGTTAAATTAAGTTTACCGTACGATGTACTGGAATCAGATTGAACTGCGGAACCAAGTGTAATCTCGGCACCGTTGTAGATGTTCATTGAATTGCCGGATATTGTGTTATTGAAGATGTATTTTCCGCCTGTATTGCTTGTGTCGTAAGATGCCGTAGTGTTATTGTATATTCCACGATTGACGTGTAATATGCCGCTGGCACCTTCAATAGTACCGTTAAATGTGATTGAGTGTTGTTTAGTTTTGGCATCAATCGGGTCAAAATATGTTTCGGCATTAAGGCCTATTGTACCGGCTTTATTATAAATATCATTATATGTACTACCTGCTTTGTTATCCGAGAATAAGATGTCACCGAAGGTATCAGCAATCAATTCAAGGGATGCCTTATTGGTGTCGTTATAAATCGCACCGCCTTGATTTGCTCTATTAGCGGTAAAATTTGCCGATACTCTGTTTATTTTACCCAAATTATAGATAGCACCACCGTTGGCACTTGCGGTATTGTTTGTAAAGTTCCCCCATACGCCCTCTATGATACTAACTTTATCATTGGTGGCATTTTGAATGGCACCTCCATTACCGCTTGTTGCACTATTGCCGATAAAGTCACCATATACCGTGCCTATTCTTAATCCTGAGCCTTGGGTAATTATTGCACCGCCTCTTTGTGCCGAATTGCCGATAAAGTCACCTGTAATAGAACCTATATAACCACCGTCTACACGGACAGCACCACCGCCGTCAGTACCGCCGGTTTTGTTGCCGATAAAGTCACCAATAACGGTACCTAATTCTCCGTTCATATCAATAGCACCACCGCCTTTGCTAGAGTAATTGGCTATGAAATCACCTAAGACAATAGCTATTGTTGCTAATTTTGGAGAACCGTCACTAGGGTAGACTTTGTTAGATATTGCACCGCCCCAACCATCACCGTTAGTACCGGCTCTGTTGCCGATAAATTTACCCTGTATTAAGCCAATAGTACCGTTAGCATTTCTTAGCACGCCGCCTGATTTTGAAGAGGAATTTCCTATAAAATCACCCAGTATAGCTGTAATATCTCCGCTTTTATTGTTTAAAATGGCTCCACCTTCGAATCCGGTATTATTTATAAATGTTCCGGATATGTAGCCTAATGTACTGTTTTCTGCATTATGTATAGCACCGCCACCATAAAATTTATCCTTCGCTGATGTGCCTGTTGATGATTGATTTCCGATAAAATCAGCATTGATGCTATAGTGCTCGTTGGTATTGTTATATATCGCGCCGCCATTGGTAGCATCAGGCAGTTTGTAGAAATACTGATTTGTAATATAACTGGTTAAAGCAGAGACTCTTCCGTCTGCTTTTGTGTAATCAGAAGGAACCGTATATTCATATTTATAATATTTTGTTTCTGTGGTGTTATTATGCGGCATATAAAAGCGAATCATACCGTTAACACTTTTCAGTTTCAGTGCATCTCCTTCTCCTTCGGTCACATACTCTGGATTACTTGCACAAGGAACATTACCATCAGGCCATGTGTAGGTGTCTGCCGTTGCCTTATTAGACGGTGTCCAAACTGTTGTGTTAATTGCGTTCATGAATTTTTCACGCAAAGATATATTATAGTAATTATCTGATGTGCCGTTTGCTTCATAATAATTGTAATTGCTTGAATCAGTCAGAGCATCTTCCCAAACTGATTTTGGTAAAAATGTTTTACTATATGTATAATACTTGCCGTCTTTTTCAAATATATAGTTATCATCCTCGTCAACTTCCTTAATAGCCATAGAACCTGTTGCCGCCAGGTCAATAATGGCATTATTCAATTCGTCTGTTGATTCGTCAGGTTTGAAATAGTAAACTTTTCCGTTAAGAACTACAATATAATAGCCTTCCTGCGGTTCATCTACAATGTCTGCACTATGATATTGTGCGTGTTCCCAATTCTCAAGTGCAAGATACTCAGAGCTTGTTTTATAAACTTTGTCCACAGTACCGCCGTTTGGTATAAATTCTTTAGCATTAAATATCAAATCACCGCTTAATAAATCATAATCTAAGGTATCAACAATATAATCTACTCCGGTTGCGTATGTGATATTATCCATAATATCATGTGTCAGAGCTGTTGCAAATCTGAAAGAATTTCTTGAAAAGTTTATTCTCATTTCAGGGGAGTTACCTTGAGCATCCTTAGCCCCTGCTATCAAGTTTATTGCTCCGATTAATATGTTACCTGACTCAGCTGTTGTTGAATCCGCAGTAAAATTATCAATAGCAATATTGACCAAATCAACGTCAAGTAAATGGTTTACGGAAGCATCTTGCGTAACTGCCCCAAAGTGGTGTGTATCAATGTGGTCGTTCCTCAAATCGAGTATAACCGTACCCCCGACAGGATGAAATTCTGTCAGAGCAAGAACACCGTAGGTCGTACTGCCGTCTGCTTGTTCTTTTTTTCCGAGTTTGAGGTGAGCACTGTTACGCATTTCCAACTTGCCGCCAAGAATACTGTTAAATTCGTAAACCCCGCCCTTGACATCTGAATCGTTGTTTAAGACTAATTTACCGTTCTCTCCGATAACTGCACCGTCAAATGTTATTTTGCGTTGGATTGTTTCTTCATCTTCAACATAAGTGCCTGCGTTTAAATTTATTGTACCTTGGTTATAGACATCATTGTATTTTTTTATATCTCCGTTTTGAACACTGTTGTTAGAAAATAAAACATCAGCATCAGCGGCATTGATACTCATAGTGCCGGTGTTCCAAATTGCAGCCCCTTCTACCGTACCGGAGGTTGCCGTAGAATTAATCGTATTGTTCAAATATGTGCCGGTCAGGCTACTGATTGTTCCTTCGTTGTATATTAAACCGGAATAACCTCCAGACAGATTAAGAATATTCCCTGTGGCTTCTGCTATAAGCTTTTCGATAGTACCTTTATTGTTTATAAATTGACCGAGCAAATTACTATCATCGTGACCATTAAATGTACCGTTAATTTCTTCAACAGTGGCACCGCTTTCAACCACCTGTCTTCCAATCGGTGAAGCCGCAAAACCCGTAGGTGTTCCGGCTATCTTTGTATTTTTTGTTGACAACCGAAGTAATCCGGCAGATTGTTTTTCTGACGTAAATTTAGGGTTTACGCTCAGAGTATTGGAGATGAAACTTCTGTTCCCGTTAATTGAGCCGATTCCTTTTGGCAAGAACTTTCGATGTTTGTTTTGCTCCTGCAAAATCTGAGTTTCAACGTCACTGCCGCTTGTAATATTTGCAAAACTATTTATGGCTTCTGCTCGACTGTCGTTGCCCATTGTTCCTGCGCCAATAGTCAAGGCAAGTGCTGCCGCAATATTCATTATCTTTTGAATAATTTTTCGCTTTTTGGTTCTTTGCAATATATTACGTGCGGGTTTTGGGGTATTTTTTTCTTGGGGTAAATCAGAACAAGACACACCAACAGTATCCTTATTGTTAAGGATATCCTCAGTAATATTGTTTGGGATATATGTCTCTGTCTGTCCTCTGTTCATACTAATTAGCAAATTCTCTTTATCTTTATATTCTTCCGCGGATAGAAACATCTGTAAAAATATCCTCTGATTTTTACAAGTGTTTCTATATATATTTTAATTTTTTCAGCTAAAAGTTTCAACTTATTAAGAAAAAATACACTGTTTGTATCAGTGTTCTTATCGTATATTGCTTGTATTTAAAAGGTTTTGAGGCTTAATAATACTTTATATTTAAATAAACATGGCATCAATAAAGCTTTACAAAACTGTTTTTTTATGTTAGTTTTTGCCGTAAATAGGCATGCCCATACTGTAAATTTAATTTAATACCCGTTATAAGATTAAATTATCTTTGAGATTGAGATTTTCTGAGGAATTATTAATTTTTTGTAAATTTTTCATGTCAGGCATGTTTTGTATGTTACAGTAGTAGCATAAATTTAATACAATTCCTTGTTTTCTGTATCTTAGTTAACCGGATTTTGGGAAAACGCATCCAAACTGTCCTGAAAACCTATATGCAGCAATTAAAAAAGACAGGTACAAAACCTGTCTTTTTTAATCTGGGCCGCAGTGGACTCGAACCACCGACCTCACCCTTATCAGGGGTGCGCTCTAACCACCTGAGCTAGCAGCCCTCACGTGTGTTCAAATGCTATCGCATTCTAACATAAACAAATTCAATTTTCAACTTGAGCATTTGAGACCCTTATCAGGCCTCTCGAAAAACGATACTCAATCGTTTTTCTCGGCAGAGTGCTCTAACCACCTGAGCTAGCAGCCCTCATTGCTATTTATCTCGCATGTACAAATCTACTATAAACATTTTTGAAAATCAAGTGCTTGTTTTTGTTCTTATAATTAAGCTTAATTATCGCAAGAATAATAAAAATCGCCTGATATTACTTCAAGCGATTTAATTTTAACTATATATAGTTTTAACTATCTCTCCATATCTCGGTAGTCGTCCTCTTAACAGGGAGTTATTCTTTGTTGAACCCTGCCTCATTATATTCTCTTGCTCTGTGTATGTACCACAGCCTTTCTTTGATTGAATTCATGTTATCTTTTATATCTGCCAATTCGTCCAACAAAACGGTTACATCTTTTCTCTGTGGTACGATTTCATCTTTTACAGGCTCAGGAACTTCTTCTCGCTCAGTCCATGCCGGTGTAAAACACCCGTTTTCAAATAATTCTTTCATATCCATAATCAACATGCCCCTCTTGTTTTTCTTAATCCTTTTGCGTAATAAATGAATGGAACAAATCTATTAAATCAAATTTGCCATATTTAAACGGAACCTGTTTTTCATCGTATTCGCAGTCCGTAATTCTATGCAGCTCCTGCATTTCTTTATAACTCATTGAGTTAAAATCAAAACTGGTCATCTCTGCATAATCTACCATTATTTCATCTGCATCAAATTCTCTCTTGTCGTTCATAACACACTCCTTTAATGACTATCATTACATTCTCTTTAGTCGGAGGTTTTTATGAAAAACTTTAGAGTTTTTAGTAATATCGTTACATAATTTTACATTTATTGATTTTGTTTATTATTTTTTCAGGGATATTATTTTGTATTTTTCAAGATATTTATTGTCTTTTCAACTGATAATTTTAAA
>JAILHQ010000031.1 GCA_024695725.1 Cyanobacteria bacterium RUI128
GTTCTGAGAAGTAAAGGAATAGAACCTTTAGACATCGTAAAAAGATATCAAAAATAAACATAAAAAAAGAGCCGAAGATCGGCTCTTTTTTATGTGAACAGATTTTTATCTGTCTCTTAATTTTGCCAGTAATCTCAGGATTTCGATATATAGCCATACAAGCGTAACCATAAGACCGAAAGCACCATACCATTCATAATCTTTCGGAAGCATTGCCTGACTGCCTCTTTCAATAAAATCGAAATCTAAAATCAGATTAAGTGCAGCAATAGCCACAACAAATATACTAAAGCCGATACCTATTGTTCCTGCGCCAAAAATAGCAGGGATGCTGTAATGGAAGAAAGAGCCTATCCATTGCATAAGGTATAATACCGCAATTGATATTGTTGAGATAAAGATAACACTTCTGAATTTGTCAGTACATTTGATTGCACCGACTCTGTACAAACCGAGCATAGTAAACATAGCCGCAAAAGTTGCGAGCACTGCCTGAATTACAATTCCCGGATATGATGCGTTAAATACGGCAGAGATTCCGCCAAGGAATAAGCCTTCACACATTGCATATAACGGTGTCAAAAATTTGTTTCTTGTAAAACTGATAATAAGCGCCAACACAAAACCTGCGATTGCACCAACAGTCATAAGCATGCCTGCCTTATCGGTAAAGCCTGCCGTAAACTGATTCCAGGTATATACTGCAGGTAACATTGCACATAAGAATAACAAAAATGTTTTATCAAGTGTTCCGTTTACTGTCATAACCTGACCGCTGACAACGCCTTCAGTTTCAGTAAATCTGTCATTTAAAATCGGATTTGCCATTATAAAGTTCTCCTTTTTTCCTACATACATATTATACATCATGTTATCAAATTCTACATGACGTTAATGATTTTTTAATGTTCGGAAATACAAAAAGGAACTGCCTCGTTAACAGTTCCTTTTTCAAATTTTTCCTATTTCAGCACTTTAACCTTTTTTAATTAATTCTTCGGATACATAATCCCTTTTTGTATGGTTTCTAATGCTCGGGGCGGTTGGCTGACCTTTGGAGGTCACTAACATAATTCATTGTATACAGGACAATATTCCATAGGATACCGCGCTGTTTCATCAAACAAAATTGCTACTAACCTGTATATTGTCTCTATATATAAACCTAATTTTAAATCCATCTAATTTCTCCGTACATTAAGTGTTCTTTTTACATTATTAGACATGATTATACACTTTTTCCTGACTTTGTCAAATCTGAATGATACAAATATTCACAATTGATATTTACCAAACGCCATGTTCTGTTTAAAATGAAAATAACGCGGATAAGGAGAGAAGAGATGACAGTATTAAAAATACAAAAACTACCACATAACAGAGTTTTACCTGAATACAAAACAGAAGGTGCTGCAGGAATGGATCTGTGCGCAGCAATAACAGAGCCGATAGAATTAAAGCCGCTTGAAAGAAAGCTTATACCTACCGGACTTAAAATTGAATTAGAACACGGTTACGAAGCACAAATCAGACCGCGTTCAGGTCTTTCTATCAAACACGGTATTACCCTTATCAACTGTGTCGGAACTATTGATGAAGATTACAGAGGGGAAGTTTGTGTCGGTGTGGTTAATATTTCAAACGACACATATACAATTCAGCCTGACGAAAGAATTGCCCAAATGGTAATTGCAAAATATGAACAGGCAAAACTTGAAGTTGTAACAGAACTGACCGACACCGAAAGAGGTGAAGGCGGGTTTGGTTCTACAGGCAAAGTCTAACCTAAATCATAAAATTAATCTTTGAATGAGCGTCCTCGGCGGCTTTAATTGCAGCCTGAGTATTGAGGAAACTCAGAGTATAGTTTAGATTTGTCCTGAACTGATTTCTTGCCTGAGCCATTGTTTCTTCCTGAACAGATTTTACAAACGCACTGTTGCTTGCACTTTCAATATTGCGTTTTACTTCTCTTGTGAAGTTTTCAACAAATTGTTCTTCGTTAAAGTTTGATTTAACAGGTTCTTTCGCCTGAACTTCAGGTTTCGGCTGAGCCTTTTCTATAGTTTCTTTTTGGTGAACCTTATCTACAGCCTCAGTAATCTTGTTTTGCAGCCCAACATTTTCCATGAACTGGCTGAACGGATTCATCGGAGATGCCTGAATACTTTCTCTTGCAATCTCCATAACGTCATTTTGAACCTGAGAAGTATAATTATCACTCTTTTCTTCCGTCAGTTGCTGAGCTTTTTCTCTCGCACGTCTAAAAATGGCGTCCTTAATCGAAGCCGCCTCAGCACGGTCTATAGTTGGTTTAATGTCAATAAAGTGAAAATTATCCATTATTCCTCGGGTTGTAATAATAGTTGAATTTACCTGCTCACGCAGGCATGAAAATATATTCTTATCCTATACCTCTATAAAGTATTAATCAATGGAAAAATTAACTAATTTTTATATAAATCTTATATATTGTTACATGTTTTAACAATTTCATCAGGTAATTCCGTTTTAGAATTCTTGGGAAAAGAATTTTTTTAAATTTTTTAGAAAGAAATTGTGAAAGTGTCGGACTACTTTGAACTTGATTATGATATGCAAAGGATAATACTCCTTCCACTTGAACATAAGGATTAACTTTGTTTTTAAACATACTCTAAAGGATATTTGGACTCTTTATTTTTTATATCAATAGGTGATGCTAAATCCTTGGCAAGATTTTTTAACAATTCCGACATCTCTAAAGAGTCAATCCACTCCTTTGGGACTGTATCAATACCTTTTGATAACGCAACAATTTGACCAGTGATAGATCCCGTTGAATCACTATCACCACTATGATTTACCGCGAGAATAAGAGCATTCTTTAGGTTATCAGGTTCTTTTAGTGCAGAATATAAAGATATCGCCATCGCTTCATCACCATAAAAACCAGAACCTAATGATAGAATCGCCTCATCCGAAGGTACATCACTTTGAGACAGATTCATTGCTTTTGACAACAAATTATATGTTTTTTCGTGATTATCATATTTAGATAAAATATTCAAGGAATCAATAGCAGCTTTATCTATATCTTTACCATTAGCTATTTCCGAGATTAATGCAGCATAAAATCCTGCCGGAAGATAAGCCTCCGGTCCTCCGTGAGTCATTGCCGCACATTCTGCACCAACTTTAAACGCAATTTCCGGATCATCATATGCTAATCCTACAGGGGCAACTCTCATAATGCCTCCACACTTATTACTATTATTGATTGGTTTCTCTATTGACCCTCTGATGCCTAATTTTAGACTGCCCAAACAAGTTTTGCCCGGTCCTACCGGTGAATATAAATCAGGCATTTCATTCAACAAACCTTTTCTTTTTGTATCACAAAATTCTTCAGTCTGGGTTTTATACCAATCTTGATATGATTTATAAATAATTTCGTAATCAGGTTCTTTAGAATCAGGATTTTTAATCATTGATTTAATTAAACCATCAGCCGTATACATTGTCATTTGAGTATCGTCAGTAATTCTTGCTTTTAAACCAACTGTAGCCAAATCTTGAATACCATCTTTACCATAATATTCTTTAATTTGATCATTTTTTAAAATTTCAACAGGTCTGCCAAATGCATCTCCGAGAGCACCTCCAATCAGGCAATCATGTATTTTTTTCGCTTTTTTTTCAGTTAAATCTTGCTCCCTATATCTATTAACATTTATGCGTTGATATATTGCAGAAGGATAATTATCAAGATTAATACCCTCAACATATTCCTTTTTGTCTTTCGAATTACAATTAGTGCAACAAAAATTATTATTCAAAGATTGATATCTATTTTGGGAAAAACATTTAATTCTCATATTTTATATAATTATTCCGTCCTAAACACTAATTTAACACTTGTCAAAAAAATTTTTTGCTATATGTTTAAATAATATTAATGAAATTCTGTTATTATACATATATATATCAGATTATTCTTTAATTATTACTATCGGTAGATTTTCCGTTTGAGCTTTTTGTAAATATTCAACAGGAAGTTTATCAATATCAAATGTAAAAATAGCGCTAATTGTTGGATTGGATATAACAACTTCATTGTGAGCTAATTCATTTAGTATACCACCTTCCGTACTTAATATTGCACTATATGCATTTGCAAATTCCGGATCTATTTTTGCAATATTGGTTGGAGTCATTCTCTCTTGACCAAGTTGTTCTTTAATTTTATTTACTCTTTCAGTATATAATCTATCTATTTCAGCCAATTCTGAATATCCATCTATTCTTTTAATTTCATTCTGTTTTTGTAAATCCAATGACTTTATTCTTGTCATGAGTATAGTTACATCAGCACGATTACGCATAGAATTGTACCACTCTCTTGTCATTGTAGATTCTTTTTCGGACAGTTGTTTCATTTTTTGTTTATATTCAGTTTCATTCATTGATTTTCTATTTGTCTTAAGTTCTCTTATTTCATTTTGTAAAGAAATATACTCAGAATGTTTTGAATATTCTGTTTCATATATTTTATGCAATTGTTCATTTAATTGTTTTATTTGTAGTTCATATTTACCATTAATTTTGTTTATTTTTTCAGATATTTGTGTCTTCCTTGTATTATAATCTACACCGTAAAGTGATGACTTTAATGTATCACTTATGAATGTTCTATGATCAGATTTAAATCCTTTACCTTTACTAGCCTTAAAACCTCTGTCACGATAATATTCTATAATCATATTTGGAACATTTTTACATAATGAAAAAATATCATGATTGTGCCCAACATATTGATTTTCATTTTTTACATCAAATATAAAACCGTGTTCATATTCTTTAACTAAAACTGCTGCCCCATTTGTAATGTAACTTGTACAAACTGTTTTATCATCCGCTACGACAGCAAATGCATCAAAGTTGGCAAAATTAGCAGTCCTTCCGCCACCAGTAGTATATGCTGATTCAGGAGTATGAATAAATGCATAAAAATCAGGAATGTTTTCTGAATTAACAACAGGGACGGTATATTCAACACCATCACGTGTAATTGTTCTTGCAGTGGATAAATTTTTGTACGTATCCGGTGTAGTTTGAGGGAGAACAAAATCATTTGATTTTATCTCATCTATTCTTAATCTTATAAGATTATCAAAATGTCTTGTTAATCCATCAGGTTGCTTTGCAGAATATAACATTTGAGTCATTTCGAAATTATTACCTTCTCTTAGATTAAAAGCTATTAAATCAAATATATCTTGTCGATGTTGTCCTCCAATATAGCTATCTCCATAATGTAACAACGTTTCAGTTTTACTTGTTTGCATAAATCTTTCAACTGCATCCGAATTAGAAATAATAATATAAACCTTTTGGGCTTCAATATCTGTTAAATTATATTTTTTTGAGATAAAGTATGCATCAAATGCTGTCTCAGAAACATTGTTTGATAATCTACCATTATTGTTTAATAACGCCGCAATAGTTAAAATCTTTTTATCACTATCAGAAAGTTTAGCAAATTCCGGTTTTTGTACAATTTTTTGAAGAGTTTTAATAGTTTCTACAGGCACAGATGAACCGTCAAACTGGTTAAATATTTCAGGCATAACTTTAGAGAGTTCTTTTAAACATTGATTTAATTCCGGTTTATTTTTTACTGATATAAAATTATTATTTATATAATTATCTACTATTGGCTTAAGTCTGTTAATAGCTTCCATTGTTCGTGGATCTGATATTTCAGTCGCACTTCTATTTTTGTCTTTATAACGCGGGTATCCATCCAGTTTTCCGTTATTTATTCTAAATCCAAAATAATCTTGTATTTTATCTTGTTCTTCTTTTGGCAGATCCTTAATTATTGAATCCACCTGTGACACAAACTCTCTATGAGTTGTAGTCAAAGATATATCCGACAAATCATTTAAATCAACCTCTTTTAGAATATTTTGTAAATTAATTAGTGCAGAGTTAAATTGTGCGGTTTTTTGTGGAGATGTTGGCTCTATATCAATATTCAAACTCTGTGCTAACTTCACCATAATATTCGCATATTCACTATTATTTATAGGAATTAGTTGAATTAAGTCTTTTATACTTTCAGGATATGTTTCACTACAAATATCTTTTTTGTATTTTAATAATAGTTGAATCAATTCTTTTTTTTCTGTTTTACTTAATTCAATAATTGATTTTTTATTTTTGAAATTATAACAATCAATCAGAAGTGTTGTTAATCTGGAATTCTGTTCAGAATATTTTTTTATCATTTCCAAGTATTCTGTATCTTTTAGTATGTTTTCTCTATTTTGGGATACTAAAATATCTGGTATATTTTTACTAGGAAAATCTTTGCCTTTATATAAATTCTTGATAAATTCAATATCTCCATTATTTCGTCGTTGCAAAACAAGACTAATACAGTCTTTAGGAAAATCTTTATCTGCACATAATTTTTCAGCAAGTGATTTATTTCTAGAATTTACACTTGCTAAAATCATTCCAATTTGTTCTTTAGGAAAATCTTTATCTGCACATAATTTTTCAGCTAATGCCATATTTTCGTCTGTTACAGCACTTAGTATTATTCCAATTTCTTCTACTGGAAAATCTTTATTTGCACAAATTTTTTCAGCTAATGCTTTATTTTTTACGTTGACTGTATCAATAACAAATGCAATTTTTTTATTAGGAAAATCTTTATCTGCACATAATTTTTCAGCTAAATCAAGATTATTTTCATTTACGCATCTTAAAATTGTTGCAATTTTATCTTTAGGGAAATCTTTATTCGTACATAATTTTTCAGCTAAAGGTTTATTTATATCATTGATTTCGCTTAATATTGAAGCAATTTCATTTTTAGGAAAATCTTTATCTGCACACATTTTTTCTACTAATGCGATATTTTCTTCTGTTATTGAATTTAATAAAATATTAAGCCTAGAATTGTCAAAATTTTCATCTACCCGCAAATTTTCTTCTATATTGTTCTTTCTAGTACTAAAGTTGTATGTGTCTATATTACTTCTTGTTTGAGTTTCGGGACAAGTTTCGTTAAATATTGTGCGTTGAACATCTGCTTTATTGCCGATTCTAATCAAATCGCCATCAAGAGTAGCACTACTATCAATAGTGTTAGTATAAACTGATTGACTTCTTTGAGTTTCGTCTATAGCACACGATATTTCATAGATTGCCATTACTTCTTCTAGAGTTTCAACCTTTTCTGTATGACCATCCTTTGTTGTAACAACAAATTTGCCGTCTTTCATTTCAATCTTCATATTATCGCCGGCATTTAATTCTCTACCGGTAATAGGTTCACTTTTTTCTTTACCATGGATTATATTTATAAACTCTTGACCTGAAAGATTTGAATAATCATTAAATCTATTTTTTAGCCTTGCTTCAACTGCATCAAATGCTATTGCATTTTGTACGATTGCAGTAATTTCTTCAGAAGAAAGTTCTCTTTTGGTCATATCACTTTTTAGGTAGTATTTACCACGTTCATTTGGCACAAATTCAAGAGCTTTTTCTCTTGGCCCGCATTGTGTTCCTGGTGTTGGCATTTTACCTTTGCTTAAGAACATACCGAGTACAGATTCAGCTAATTTTAGCTGTCCTAAACCAACAAATTGATTTGAATATTCATTTTTCATATATGCCCAATATATTTCACTATCGGACATATCTTTCGTATCAATATCCTGTGTTCTTAATACTTCTTTCATAAGATCTGTTTTTGACATATCTTTCAAATCTTCTTCTTTGTATCCGGATCTTAGTAGTGTTTTTTTAATTTCAGACTCATCAAGAAGATTAATCGTGCTTGATGCTACTGTAAATGTTCCGACTTCAGTTAAAAATCCAACACCTTTTGCAGCTACTTCTCTCAAAGAATTATACTTAGGCATAGCTTGAGCCAGTTTCATTGCAGAGCCAAGACGTTCACCGGTTAATGATGCACCACCCTGTTCCAATTCTTTTTCAACAGCTTTTAGAACATTAACATTGCCTTTGCCTCTTACCCATTTTAAGAGTGGTTCAGAAATTACAGTTGATAATACTCCGGCAGCAGCACCTGTTTTAAATCCAAGCCAACCTTTATGCAAAATTTTATTTCCATCCAAGTCTTCATCATTATAAATCTGCCTACCAGTTTCATGCAGCATGTCATAAGCAGCAAAATTTGCTCCTCCAACAACGGCTCTGGTTGTTAATTGTGTAACGAATCTTGTTGCGTGGGAAACTCTTCCTTCTCCTTGAATAAATTCATTTGCTACACCTAGTGCTTTTGCCACTTTGTTAGGAGTCCCCAGTTTTGTTAAAAATTTCGCCCCTTTAAATGTCCAATTGAGCATTTTTGATATAGCACCAAATTCCATTACCATTGATGCGAGATCCAAAGTTCCGCCAACAATATCCAACGCTTTTTCTTCACTTTCGAAATTTTCCACGGTTCTGCCAACTTGTGTCGTTGACATAGGATCTTTTGTTAGACTTGCAATATAATTATTTGCTAAATTAGTACCTAAGAATGGCGAACCTTCATATTTTGCGTCAGAAATATTTTTGTCAGACTCAGCAATGAAGTTTTTAAGATGCGCAAGCGTTACTCCATCAAAAACTTTTTGTCCACAATATTGAGCAAATGCACTTTTTTCTTCAGGTGATAATTCCCCATTATTTTGCTTGTAACTGGTATAAATTGTTCCCAAATTATAATGCATTGCTTCAATTTTTTGATTATATCGAACAAATCTTTCTTGGCATTCATTAAAACCACATCCGGCAATTTCACTAAATATAGCATTGAATTCATTAAGATTTCCAACATTATCTTTTAGTTTTTTAGCTTTTTCTAAATAACCTTCTAAAGTTTCAATTTTTTCTTCGATAGTTGCACCTGCAAGATGACGGAACCAAGTAGATGCATCAAGCCAACTGGTGTCCTCTTTTTTCTCTTTATATTTTCCAATTACACCTTCTAGTGTATTGATAATCATATCAACAGTTGTATTTCTCGTATTCTCATCAAATTCTGAGAAATCTATTGATTCCCCTTTTGATACGTCAAGATATTGATACAAGCTCTGTCTATTGAACAGACCTTCTTCTTGTACCAGACCATTTCCATCAACTGTTAGAAATGTAATAGGAGTTGTACCTACTTCTTCTCCAAACATCATATTATTACGAATAGGAATAGTTTGACAAATTCGTTGCTTATCTAAAACATTGTAGTTGCCTTCTTCATCTTGTTTATAGACCATCATATTACCGTTGCTGAATAAAATAACTCTTCTGTTTTGAAATTCAGGATTATATTCATATTCTGTATATATTTGATCTGTATATATATTACCTTCATCATCTGTTTCATAACTTAAAACAGATGTTAGTTGGTGTTTACTATTTTCGAATTGTGCTGTTTGTATATTACCATTTTCATCATATGTAACTATTTCAGTTTTACCATTTGGCAAAAAATGAGTTTCTGTATTTGGATTATTAAAATCAACTTTTGTTAATGATTTAAAAGTTCCATCTGCTGAAAAACGGTAATAAACACCTTCTTGTCCCGGAGTTTCATTTGCAATATAATACTCATCTTTTTCTTCAAAATCTCTAAAACTACCTTTGTATTGAAGTCTGTTATGACGTAATTGAAATACAATTTTTTCACTATAAGTAACATTTCCTTCATTATCTGTTACAGGTTTCCCATAAACAGGAGGATTGTCACTAATTTTCACATATCCACTATTAGAATCTGTTATACTGCCAAACAATCTTGCTAATTTTGATTTGTCATAATCTAATTGTCCTATATTTTGACCAAGTTGAACATCACGCATTTGTCCGGCAATTCTAACAACTTCATTAAATGGGGAGTCATTTTCTAACAACTCAATACTTGCAAAATTTTCCATTTGATTAGTACAGAGAGGAATATCTCTTTCAACAGCTGTTGTAGAAATAACTTCCGCTGTTCCATTTCTATACGCTTCAAAATCTGTTCCTTTGTATAGAGTTGTTGTTCTTCCGTTTGCTGTATTAACGAACTCTGATAAATTACCATCATCCGTACGACTAATTCTGTGAGTTTCTCCGGAAATAGAAACTGATTCTTGTTCTAATAATTCATCATCAGTATAATTTCCATTAACATCAACTTCCGTTACATATGTTGTTCCATGTGAACCATCCGAATTACGTCTGTCTGTATTTATTTTTATAATTTGTTTTCCTTCATTACGTTCTTCTTCTGTTAAATATTCAGAAGTTGTAACTGATTCATATGTCGAAGTTTCTGTGGTATTTCCATTTTTCTTGACGGTTTTTGAAGCCGGTTTACCGCCGGAATACACTATCACGGTTTCGATAAGATTATCACCATCTTTTTCAATGATTGTGCGTTGTGCAAGCTCCCCACCATTCTTTTCATCAATAATGGTTTTACCGTTTTCTTCTCTAATCTCTCTGTTTTTTTGCAGTGTCTCAGAATCGGCTAAATCAGGTGCTTTTTCTATTGCATACCCGATAATTTCCTCAAGCTCTTCTCCCGTAGTAATTTTCCCTAAAATCTCTTGCAGTGTTGTGTCATCTAATTTTGCGACAGCATCACGACTAACACCTTTTGGTGCTAATGCTACATATACTTGATTAATCAACAATAAATTGTCTGACACTGCCTTCTATTCCTAATAAAATACGCGTAACTATAGCAATATTTTGCTATATCTCTCATGTCGTCATTTTTCGTAAAAACTTAAGGGTAAAAATGTAAAAAGTTACAAATATTTACATGTAATTTTCAACTAGATTTTTTATTCAGGCTATAAACAAATTGGTGTTTATAATATAATATTCATATAAGAGGGTATTAAAAATGAAGTATTCAAAGTATTCGGCAGTAATTGTAGGAAGCGGGATTTCAGGGCTTTTCTGTGCCTTAAAACTTGCACAGCAAATGAATTTGCCGGACGGAATACTTGTGGTTACAAAATCAAATTTTGGTGAAAGCAGTTCTCGCTATGCACAGGGCGGAATTGTGGGAGTTATGTACGACAACAAAAAAGATTCTGTTGAACTTCACGTTGAAGATACCCTAAAAGCAGGTGCAGGACTGAGTGAACCTGATATAACAAAGTTTATTTCGGAAAATTCTGACGAAGTTATAAGAGACTTAATCGAATTTGGAGTAAATTTTGACAAAGATGAACACGGCAGACTTTCATACACACTCGAAGGTGCTCACAGCGTAAACAGAATACTTCACGCAGGCGGAGATGCGACTGGAAGTGTTATTGAAAAGACATTATGCAGAAAAACAAAAGAAAACCCTAACATTGATATTCTCGAAGACACCATAGTTGTTGAGTTACTAATTGATTCTGACAACGAATGCAAAGGTGCTATCATATACAACGATGACACTCAGGAATATGAAACAATATATTCTTCAGCAATAATTTTGGCAACAGGAGGAATCGGGCAATTATACAAATATACAACAAATCCTGCCGTTGCAACAGGAGACGGGATTGAACTTGCGTACAAGGCCGGTGCAATTCTTCAAGACTTGGAATTTGTACAGTTTCACCCGACAGCACTGGCTGTTGACAGTGTAAAAAACAGATTTCTTATCTCTGAATCGGTACGCGGAGAAGGTGCAGTATTGCTCGATAAAGACAGAAAACAGTTTATGTCAAAATACAGCGAACTGAAAGAACTTGCACCACGTGATGTTGTTACAAGAGCAATATATGACCACGCTAAAGGAGAAAATGTTTACCTTGATGCAACGATTATTCCTGAAGAAATGCTGGATAAGAGATTCCCGACAATAATGAAGGTATGCAGAAAGTTTGGAATTGATATCAAAAAAGATTTAATTCCTGTTGCACCTGCGGCTCACTATTATATGGGCGGAATAAAGGCCTCCCCTGACGGAAGAACCTCTATAAGAGGGTTATACGCAATAGGTGAATGTGCCTCAACAGGTTTGCACGGGGCAAACAGACTCGCAAGCAATTCACTTCTAGAATGTGTTGTATGCGCTCACGAACTTGCAAACTATTTGTCTTTTAACAATCTTGAACCGCCAAAGAAGATTGATGAAACAATTATGGCGCTTATAGAAAAATATACCGCACCGCTGAGTGACGAAATTTTTGATGTTGATTTAATGAAAAAACAACTCAAAGAGATTATGTGGGAACATGCGGGAATACTCAGAGATGAAGATTCTCTGCTTAAAGGTTTGGACGAAATATACAAACTCAAAAACCAATTCAAAAGAAGTTCAAAATGTTTGAATAAAAGTGAATATGAACTGAGAAATATGCTTTGCGTGGCCCAGCTTATAATCAAATCAGCGCTTAAACGTCAGGAATCACGCGGAGCGCATTACAGAACGGATTTCCAAAACAAAAACGAAAATGCCGTTCATAATTGTGTTATTAAAGGAGAAGGGGAACCCGGTTTTGTTAAATAAATTTTATATTGAAGAACACGTTAAAAATGCACTGAAAGAA
The DNA here is from genome assembly GCA_024695725.1 of Cyanobacteria bacterium RUI128. The sequence goes on from JAILHQ010000031.1 coordinate 12,549, forward strand.
GATATCAGTTTTGAAGATATTACAACAGATAACCTTACAGGGGAAAATGATACCCTGTCTTGTGTTTTGAACACAAGAGAAGACGGGATTTTCTGCGGGAAAGAAGTTTTTAAAACAGTTTTTAAGGTACTTTCCGATGACGTAAAAATCAATTTCTTTGTTGAAGACGGGGACGTTATCAAAAAAAATGATAAATTAGCAGAGATTTCGGGACCTGCAAGAGCAATTCTGACAGGCGAAAGAACCGCACTGAATTATGTTCAGAGAATGAGCGCCATTGCAACAAAATCGAGAGAGTTCCAAAACGCCATAAATGAGTTCGGGGTAAGAATGGTTGATACCAGAAAAAACACTCCAAACTTCAGAATTTTTGAAAAATATGCTGTAAAGACAGGTTGCGGATATGTTCACAGATTTAATCTTTCAGACTGCGCAATGATAAAAGATAACCACGTTAAATTCGCAGGTTCAATCACAAACGCCGTAGAAAAATTGAGAAAATCAATTTCTCACGCACATAAAATAGAAGTAGAATGCGACACCTTAGAACAGGTTAAAGAGGCTGTCGAATGTAATGTTGATATAATTATGCTGGATAATATGTCCTGCGATATGATGAGAGAGGCAGTCAAAATTATAGACCACAGAGCAATCGTCGAGGCAAGCGGCGGGGTAAATCTTGACACCCTTAGAGAGATAGCCTCAACAGGTGTTGATGTTATTTCATCAAGCGCAATTGTCGCAAAAGCTCTGACTATGGATCTTGGCTTAGACTAATAGATATTTGAATAACACCAGTAGCTTTTTAAAACCTTTTTGACATAAGTTTGGGTTTCAGGGTAAGGTATTTTTTCTACAAAATCATCAATATCCTCATATTTCAGATTTTTTGTCCAGTTTACGACACTGAACCATCCGCCGTTGTATGCCATAATTGCATAAGCATCTATATTCCACAAGGAGTTTTTCATCTTTGAATAGTACAAACTTCCAAGCCTTATGTTGGTTTCAGGATCGGTCAGATTATTACTTATACCGTAAGCAGATGCTATCTCATTTGCGGTTGCAGGCATAAGCTGCATTAAACCTACTGCACCTACAGGACTCACTATTCCGGAATCAAAATGACTTTCCTCTCTTACTATAGATAAAATCATTAACGGATCCTGAGCACCTTTGTATTTATCTATGTATTTGAAATAGTGCAAAGGATAGACCAGCCGCCATTTAGGATCATCAAATTTCGGTTTCGGGTATAACCCTTTCATAGCCTTTTGTGCGTATATTACAGACTGAACATGTTTTCCTCTCTTGTAGGCTATCCAGCTTTTAACAAAATTATCGTCTTTATACAATTCCGAAACAAAATCATAATCACCGAGTTCAATGAGTTTTGTTGCCATATCCTGAGCATTTTTATCGGTACAAGGAAATTCTATCGGTTTTATGTTCACATTCGGGCTTAGGAATAAGTCTTTATTTTTGGATAATATCACATACGCTCTGTAACTGTAGTAACTGTCAGGGTATCTGGATATAACACTTTTATAATAACTTCTTGCCATCTGCTGATTATTTTTCCGTTCGTAAATTTTACCCATCCAGAACAATACCGCAGGGGAAGTGTCTGATTTTTTAAAATGCGAAATATGTTTTTGCCCGAGTCTTATAGCCTTATCATACTGTTTTTTATCTATTTGATAATAAAAAGTTTTGTATAACGCCTCTGCCGAAAAACTGCTGTTAGGATACTTGTCATAGAGTTTTTCATATATTGAATATCTTACACTTTCATCGGAATATTTTGCCTTTAAGTATAATAAATAGTCCGCACCTTTTGATTTCGGGTATTTATTCAAAAGATAGTTTACTGTTGCGGGTTTATCGTCCGATAATTTGACGTACTCATCAATAGCATCATACATATCACGTTTTTTAACTGAGGATGAGTGATACCTGAGTCCGTTTTCAGCCAAAAGTTTTGCTGTCGGATAATTTCCTCGTTTAAATTCATTTTTTGCATATTTTGCCCAGGAAAGATTTATCGGTGATTCCGTATAAAACGGTGATGCGTCATTATAAAGCCCGCGTTTAAAATAAGAATCAGCAAGAGCAAGACTGTCGTTATCAGTAATCGCAATGCCGAGCTTACCGATTTTATTTATTGATTTTTGAACAAACCTGCCGTCAGGAGAGAGTTTAACATACCTGATAAAATGGTTCAGTGCCTTGTGTTTCAGATCTGTTCTAAGCCAGTATATTTTTGTATTTTTTGCCGCTTCCATATCAATACTTGCGACATAATATTCAGATGCAAGCGCATAATCGGTATCGGGATAATATTTTATTATATGAACAAAGTGTTTCCGCGCAGATTTATTACCCATATCATAAAGAAGCATTGCAAGATTATATTCACTTACAACATAAAGTTTTGAATGAGGATATAAAAGCAAAAGAAGGGTATAATTTCTTTTTGCACCTCTTGTATCGCCTAAGAGCGTGGCGCATCTTGCCTGCCTGAAAAGAGCCGGAGTTTTAATACTTGAGAATACAGATATTTTCCCAAAATGCTTGTATGCGGAATGATAATGTTCTGCATTATACTCTTTTAAACCGTCAGAATACTCTTGCAGGTCGCCCGTTTCCGATAATTTTGTATAAACAAAACAAGCCGCTGCAACGGTTATAATTGTTATAACGATTAGTGTTAAAATCTTATCCTTCATATCCTTGCTATATTCTAGCATGAACATAAGATAAACCTATATTTACCCTCTCGTCTTGGATTATTCGGGTTTGCATAGCACTTCTTTCGCTATTAAATCCTTACGGATTTAGTCGCTCATGCGTGCTATTTACTCTTACGAGTTTCGCAACTTCGTTGCTCACTCTACCGAAAATCCGCTACCCCATGCCTTCGCCGATAGTATCAACAGCCTCAACACGGATATCAGTAATCAGTTCGGAGTATGAAATAACAACAATTGTCGGGATATGCCTTTCAAGTAATTGGAACAGAGGCAGTCTGATACGAGGAGAACACAGAATAACAGGTTGTTTTCCGATATTTTGGTGTGCCCTCATTAATGTCATAGCGGTTGATTCGATAAGGTCTTGTACCTGCATAGGGTTAAGCAGGAACATAGTACCTAACTCTGTTCTCTGACAACTGTCATCAAGCACTTTTTCCCATTCAGGAGAAAGAGTAAGTGCGTACAATATGTTATCTTCCTGAACGTTAGTAAGACAGATTTGACGACCGAGAGCCGCTCTCAGACGTTCTGAGAGGATATCAGGTTCTTTGGAAAATCTTGCATAGTCACAAAGACGTTCAAACACGAAGATAATATCTTTGATAGAAACTTTTTCTCTGATAAGGTTAACAAATATTTTTCTGAGGTCAGAAGTTGAGATTATGGCAGGGACCAAGTCGTTAACAAGAGTAGGGTCTTGCGAACGTACAAGTTCCATAAGTTTAAGAACGTCAGTTTTTGTCATAACTTCGTCTACGTGTTTACGTACACATTCCTGTAAGTGAGTAACAAGAACATCTGTTGCATCAACCGCAGTAACCTGTTTTGTAGCCTGAGCATCTTCTGCACCAACCCAGTAAGCCTGAGTCTGATATGTAGGGTCAACCGCAATAATAGCATCATCAGGGACACTCTTTCTGACAGCATCCCACTGATCCGCAATAACCATATATTTACCCGGATATACATAACCTGTTGCAACAGTGTTGCCACGAATAGATATCATATATTCGTTAGACTCAAGCGCTGATGAGTCCATAATACGTATGTTCGGAATAATATAACCGAGTTCATCGGTAACTCTTTGACGAAGTGCCGCAATTTTAGCAAGCAACTGCCCTTCCTGGTCAGGGTCAGCAATAACAAGCAGACCTGCACCAACCTGCAAGCTCAAGACGTCAACACCAAGCCTTTCGTACATCTTGTTCGGGTTAACAAGGTCTTGCATGTTCTGACGTACGTTTTCAAGTTGTCCCAATTGGGACTGAACGTCTGCGTTGATAAGTACGGAGAACCCGGCAATAGCAAGCCCTATAGCGAAGAGTGTAAACGGTATAAACGGCAAGCCAGTAATAGGACACGTTACAGCTATCAGGAACAGGAAGGCTGCAGCAAAGAATAATGAATAAGGTTTACTCATAATCTGAGCAGTCAAGTCAGAACCTAATGAAGATGCGTCAGCAGATGCACGGGTCATGACGATACCTGCTGCAATTGACATCAACAGTGACGGAACCTGAGATGCAAGACCGTCGCCGATTGTAAGGATTGTGTATTTACTGACCGCATCAGCCACAGGCATTTGTTGCATCATACAACCGATAATCAAACCGCCCACGATATTAATTATGGTAATAATGATACCTGCCATGGTATCCCCTTTTACGAACTTCATCGCACCATCCATAGAACCGAACAAACTTGATTCTCTTTGAAGATCTTCACGACGTTTAACCGCTTCTTCAGGAGATATAAGCCCCGCGTTAAAGTCGGCGTCAATCGTCATTTGCTTACCCGGCATAGCGTCTAAGGCGAAACGTGCTGATACTTCGGCGATACGCTCGGCACCTTTTGTGATAACCATGAACTGTACAACGGTAATAATCAGGAAGATTACACCACCTACGACCATATTACCCCCCGTTACGAAGGTTCCGAAGGCGTGGATAACCTCACCTGCCTCACCCTTTGCCAAAATCAGACGTGTCGAGGCAATGGATAATACAAGCCGGAACATCGTACCCAAAAGAATAATGGTCGGGAATGCCGCCAATTCTAAGGGCTTTTGGATATATAGAGATATCATCAAAAGCACAATACCAAGTGTAATGTTTAGAGATATGGAAAAATTGATAACCCAATTAGGCATCTCCATCAACAAGATTAAAATAAGGATTATGACAAAGGATGCCAAACATATTTCACTTATCGGTTTACTGTCTGATGCCACTATTCCATACTCCTTAGTGCATTTTGAACAATATCAAGTTGCGCCTCAATACTTGCATCGACAACACCGTTGTTAGTCTGAACGATACAGCCACCTTCCATTATGTTTTCATCTGCAAGTACTGACAATTTAGTTTCCATACCCAATAACTTCAACTCTTCAGGCAAAGTATCCTTAATATATTGCACCTGAACCGGATTAACCACAATTGTGATTTTAGGTTCATTTTTAGATAAAGTTCTCAACACATCTAACACCGTATTAAGTACAATTTGAGGATCTGCCTTCACTTCTGTTTTAATAATTTTTTGAGCAATGTCTACCGCAATTGTAAGAATATTAGGTGCAACCTCCTGAAAGACTCTGTCATCAGCATCCATAAATGCACCTAAGGTGTTCCGGAAATTTTCCAAATCGGTCTGAGCCTGCTGAAGTCCTGCATTAAAGCCTTCCTGATAAGCGCTTTGCTTTATCTGTTCAGCTTCTTCCTGTGCACGCGACACGAGGTTTCTGTCGTCAATACGTCGGTAGCCTCTGCGCCTGTTACCGGTTCGGCGCTCTTTTCGCTGGGTAAAATCAATATTGTCAACATCAAAGATATTTAGCTCTTCTTCCTTTTGTTTAGCTAATTCTTCCTTTTGTTGGGCTTCCAACTCAGCCTGAGCAGCTAAAGCAGCTTCCTCAGCCAGTCTTGCCTCCTCTTTCTTTTTAGACGTCTTTTTCTTAATGATCATATTGATATTATACACTAATTATCAATAATAGCCATTTGTTAACATTTTTTTAAAGAAACTAAAATCAATAACTCAGGGGTTCTTTATTTCTTTTCCTCATCCTCATCTTTTACGTTATCCTGAACGTAATTAACAAGAATTTTGGCAACTCTCAAAGGAATACCCTGATAATAGTCTCCCTCATAGGCCTGAGAAACAAATCTTTTTACGAAAGGTCTTTCTGATTTAACGACCTGTTCAACGCTTTCCATCTGGTGCGCATTAAAGATTTTATCCATATCTCTGACCATATTATCCTGTGATAATTTTTTCTTCTTAGGAATAATTGCTTTTAAGTCTTCAAGACACTGACGGGCAACTTTAAGGTCGACCTGTTCTTCAAGACGTTTAGTTTTTACAAGTGTTTTAAGTTCAGCCTGAACATCATCAGAGAACTGCGCGAGAACTTCATTTGCACGTTTATCGTCAAGCAGTTTAAGTACCATTGCAATAGATTTCAGTTTCAGGTTTCTGTCCCCTACAACAGGAGCACCGCCAGTAGTGGTTGCAGGTACACCGCCCTGCTGAGGTTCCAACTGAGCCTGCAGGTTAGCCTGAGCTTCAGCCTGAGCCTGCCTTTCAGCCTCTTCCTGAGCCTGAACCTGTGCTGCCATATCATCAATGTTAGACTGATTTGCAGCCTGTTGTGAAATTTCACTTGAGATTATACCGCGTTTTTCAAGATCGTCGATTGCTTCTTTATACGTTTTATCGACATGGTGTTCAATCAACTGAAGAGTCTTATCCTGCGGAATATCTTTTTGAATTGCCTGTTTTGCTATCTCGAAAATAGTAAACGCTATTTTTTGCATTATACCGTCCCAGTGTTCAGGCATAATACCCGAGTGAACAAGGTCTATAGATTTATGGAAGGACCATTCTGCAATAATCTGAGTAACAAAAACGGCCTGATCGGCATTAAAATTGAGTTTAGGGTCGTTTGAAATTGCTTCACCCGCAAGCAGAGTAAAGTTTGTCAAAGTTTTGACAACATAATTTTTCTGCATTTCGTCAAAATTAGGAGGGACCAGTTCTCCCGCCTGTGAAGACATCAAATTCGCAAACTCTTTATAATCAAACCCTTCAATTGCCACTTTTCTTTATCCTTTTTTATTTAATTATAATACATTTTTATAAAATTGAAAATTGGGAAGAAATCCCAATTTCCAATTATTGTTCTATCCAGCTCTTCATTTGTACTGCGCCTTCTTCTTCGTCGAACATTTCGAATTCTTCTCTCAGTTCTTCGAGGGCATCTTTGAGCTCTGCCAAATCGATATTTCTCTGTCCGACACCTCTTGCATCCATTTCGAGTAACAAGTCTTGGCGCATTGCATCTTGTTGTGACAGCAAGTCTGCGGCTCTTCTGCTTACATCCTGGAGCTGACGTTCCTGCTGCATTGATTTTTCTCTCAGCAGATCCATTTCGCCTTCGTGTTGTTCTCTCATCTTAGCGAGACGTTTTACAACGAATCTGTGACCGATAATCAAGCTCAACCCTACCAGAGCTACTGCCAACCACCAAGGGTTACCTGTTTCTTCAGGTTTAGGCAATTTTTCAGGATTATCTGATGCCAAATAAGGATCATTTGAATCGTTGAAGGCTATTGATACATTTTCTGCCTTTGCTTTTGGAGATGCAGCGTGTGCAATTAATTCCTTCAATTCTTCGATTGAAATATCCGGAGGCAAAGCTGCTTTATCTAAAGTTACTGCTATTGAGATATCTTCAATTGTACCTGAGTTAGCAAATTCTTTTGTCTGAATTTGAGAAACACCATACTGAACTTCTCTTGCAGTTCTTGAGTAATTTCTGTTTTGTGAGGAATCAGCACCACCGCCAGGCAAGCCGTTTGGCAAGTAGACAGATACAGCGTTTGTATTTCTGTTACTGTCTGCCGTCTGGTCACCTAAACCTTCCTGGAAGGTTTGTTCACTCATTGCAGTCTTGGTATTAGGATCATACCAGGTTGTAAACTTCTCGGTAGGAGATTGTTTCAGGAAGGTACTGACTGTTGCGGTATAGTTACCTTTACCTACAAGTCTGTCTAACTGAATGTTAACCTTTTGCTGCATATATTTATCGTTTTCACGCATTCTTTCTTCCTGTTCATCACTAGGCGACATAATGCTGTTATAAACATTACCGTTTGTATCGGTTATCGCAACATTTTCAGATGTCAGACCTGACACTGAACCGATAAGCAGGTTTGTGATTGCTTTTACTTTAAAGGCATCTAATTTTTCACCGCTCGGCATATCAATCTGAACAGTTGCCGTTACAGGTTTCTGATTAGAAGAGAACATCGTTTGTTCAGGAATAGATACGAAAACTGATGCATTTTCAATCGGAGGTATTTTTCTGATTAATCTTGCAAGTTCTCCGTCTATTGCACGTACAAGACGAATTTTCTTATCTTCTTTTGTTGAAGTAAAGTCACCTTTATCAAACATTTCAAGACCAACATTTTGGTCCATAAGTCCGCTTTTTACGATTGCTAAAAGAGCTCTGTCACGTTGTGACTGAGTATATTTCGGTAAGAACAAAGTAGATTTTGTACCGTCAACTTTTCTTTCAACGGTAATACCTTCTCTTGCAAGAAGTGCCTGTATTTCGATAGCTTTTCCGAGGTTATCGGTTGTCAGCAAATCCAAAGGTCCTTTTATAACCTTTTCTTTGACAACCTGACCGCCGCCTTTACTTGCGTTAACCGAGGTCACCACTGCCATCGTTATAAGGAGAGCAAATACTACTACCCCTACGGCCAATGCACCTATCAAAAAATTTTTGTTGTTTAGTAATTCTTTAGCATCCATTTGTTCTACACCCTAGTCTATATTTTGCACAATTATACACAATTGTGGTATTACTATATTATACCTGTATCTGCATTATTTTATCGTATGTTTGAATGATTTTACCCACAACGGTAGTTGCTACGGAAACATTAATTTCCGCTTTTGCCATTGAAGTCATAACATCGTGGATATCAACATCCTCTTTACCCGTCATAACATCCTTCATCAGGTTATCCGGAGCATTGATTTCATTATTGAAGTGCTCAACCAAACCTGACAACACACCTTTAAAATCAACCGTTGCCGGTTCTTCCATTCTTGACATTCTGGCAGGAGGAATTCCAACCATTCCCGTATCCAGCTTAGTGTGCTGAATTCTTGTTCTTAAATCATAATGAGGATATAATCCTGCTGCAAAACCGTTTGTCATACGTACACCTTCTTCTTTCTTTTGAAGTCTTTGTCGGACAAATTTGTTACTACTTTAGCTAACTGAATAAAATATCATCCGTTTGTGCTAGTTTTTATAAAAATTCATCAGACGTATACAGATGTTTGTACATGTTTTAATGGTATTTTCGGAAAAGTCAACATGTTTACAGCAAAATTTTAAAAAAGCAATTCTTTTTATAAAAAATACTTTATACAAATATACACGTGGGATTAATTATGGATTTCAGATTATTTTTTAAAAACAATTTTTTAAAAAAGCCTTTTAGCTATTTTGCTAATTCACTTGATGATGCTGATTATACAAGATTTAAAGACACCCTGAAGAAGAACAGTTCGTGGTATGTCCCAAATTCGGTATTTAACTCACACGATAAGATAATCCATAAATTATTTGATTCAATCGACGGAACCGTTTTAAGTAATTCGGGAGAAAACATCTATGGCGAAAAAAATAACCGGTTGGAAAAACAAGAGTTATACGACTGGGTCAAGTATAATTACAAACAATTCAAGGGTAAGGATATCAGCACAGAAGAGCTTGAAAATATGTCTATGTCAGAGTTTATGAACAACGTGGAAGATTTCCTTAATAACGGTTACGAACTAAAATAAGCCAACAAAATAAAAAAGCCTCAATCTTTCGATATTGGCTATTATTAGGAATTAAAGGAATAGGGAATTAGGAAAATTATTTATTAACTATTATTGACCGCCCCAATCAAAGACGCTCTTAATAGAATCTGATTTTAATTTCTTAACTGATTCAATTTCGGTATTTACTGAAGTCAATTCTGTAGAAAGGTTTTGAATTTCAGTATCCCAATAGGTTTCTTGTTCTGAAATCAGCGCATTTTCTGCGTTAAACCAAGCAGTAATTTCTTCTCTCTTCGATGAATCAGCTTTATCAACAACGTAGTTCATATGAGTAAAGTACTTCAAGGTTGTATTCTTGTGGTATGAACCCTTTTGAATATTATCTACCATACATAACTGGAAGACACCTGATTTGAAACCTGACTGTAAAACATCAGTATTTGTTGCAGAATAGTAATCGTCATTTGAGGTTGCTTTATATACGAAGTTAGAGTAGAACTTCTCTGCACTGTTATCGCCGGAAAATTCCTCAACCATAGAACCTGTATTTTGGAAATATCTGCCGTCAATAATACACCAATCACCCGGATTAGGTAATATTGCAAGGAATTCAGCCTGAGTTGTAGGAGGTGTGGTTGGCCATGTAGCTGCTTCAGGAGAGCCCGGTTCAGGTGTTTTATCCTGACCAATAGGGTTAACACCCACATCACTTTCTATCGGCACAATGTTACCACCTGTATATTGGTAAAATCCTTTAACAACACCATTTAAAATCCATCTGATATATTCTCCTTCTACAAGACCTGAAGGAGCAGTAGTTGTAGGATCATCCGCAACATCTCTTATTTCCGTACCACCGCTGAATCTTTGAACTTCAGCCGCAGTACCGTTGGCAAGAGCTGCCGATAATATAGGTGCAAAGTACGAAACTATGTTACCTAAATATTCTAAGTTTGTAGGTGAGAAGTCAGGATCAGTAATAAATGCGCTTGCTCCTGTTCCGCCTATATAGAAGTTTCTTGTTGACAATCCTTCAGAATTCCAGACACCAGAACCTGTAGGACCATTACCGCGGACCGCATACATATATCCTTCCTGCAATTCTACTCTGTCATCAGGATTAAGATTCTTCATACCTTCTGCCGAACGATAGAAGGTTTTAAGGTCGGTAGTATACACGGTTCCGCCATCCATACCGCCACCATTTTTTACCATCAGCTTCATTATCTGAAGCAAGTAGTTTTTATTTTCTTCCACAACAGCATCTGTATCATCCAAAAGCATATTGTACAGATTTGATAAACCGCCGCCGTTATTTCGACAATCTTCGAGTAAGAACAACAAGGAATGAGCAGTTCTTTCAGCTGAAGTTTCCGTTCCTGCAGGATAACAATCTTTTGTTTTTGCAACAATTTCTGCAATCTGATTGTTTGCAATAACCTGACCATATTGGTTAGTCAAAATCATACCGTTAACAAATTTCTGAGGAATTGAGCCATCACTGGTATTCCCGCACATAACCTGTTTAAGAAATTCGGTTGTATATCTTCCGCCTGTACTTGTCTGACCCATCAAATAGTTATAGTTAACATTTTCATAACCTGCAGAAGTTGCATATTGAATGTTAGAATCTTGTAAACGATTATAGTACTGCTGAGCAAGCTCAGTAGATCTTCTCGTGAGCATCTGTTTACGCTTCGAATTAACTTGCATTTGAAGCTCGATATCTGCTTTTCTCGTGGTCAAAGCCAACAATCTAATCTGTGATACCGCTAAACCCATTTAGATTAATGCTCCTTTTTTAGTCCTAACATTACGTATATCGGCAGATTTTTTTAAAACTTTAGTATTTTAAACATGATTTTTACATTTCTTAACATGTCAAAACATGCACCATGCTTGAATTTGACATGATTTTACATGTTTAAAATATTAGGAAAGAAGTTGAGTTTTATTATTGATTTTTATCAATCTAACTTATATAATATTAACTACTATTTTTTGAAAGGGCGACAATGAACATACTGATATCAAACGACGACGGAATTTTAGCCAATGGTATAAGAGCACTCATAGAGGCACTTTCTGTTGAAAATGATGTATATGTGGTAGCGCCTGACAGAGAACGCAGTGCAGCAGGACATTCCTTAACCCTTCACACTCCGTTAAGGGTAGAGGAAGTTGATGCAAAATACGGGGCAAAAAGATGCTGGATGACAACAGGCACTCCGGGCGACTGCGTAAAGATAGGGGTAAACGCAATCCTTTCAAACGAAGAATTACCTGATCTTGTAATATCCGGGATAAACCACGGCCCGAATCTCGGCGGCGATATTTTGTATTCAGGTACGGTAAGCTGCGCAATGGAAGGTGCCTTACTCAATATACCGAGTGTTGCAGTATCTTTGGCAAGCCTGAGAACTGAATATGAAGATTTCAAACTTACCGCAGAATTTACCGCAAAATTTATAAAAAAACTTGATAATTATAAAATGCCGCCAAAAACCGTTCTTAATATAAACGTTCCGGGACTCGACAAGGAAGATATAGCGGGAGTCGCCGTTACCGAATTAGGTAAAAGAATGTTTACCGATACTTATGAACGAAGAGTTGACCCGCGAGGGAAGGTATATTACTGGATGGCAGGCGAACTGATAACAGAACCTGAGGATGCAAAAACCGATATTGCTGCCGTAAGAAACAACAAAATTTCTATTACACCGATTACCTTCGATATGACAAGAAAAGGCATTATGTCCGAACTTGAAAACACCATTCAGGGTATTGGTGATATACTGTAATATGAGAAGAGGATGATAGTATGATAAAGAGCTTTTTATTTAGTATAGTCGGAGCTGCCCTTGTGACCTTAGGAGTCGGGTTTTGGGTAAATGATTGGTTTTTACACGGATACAACTGGTTATGGCTGGCAATTCCTTCTTTTTGGGTATCATATCAGATTTTTTCGAGAATCTTCAGAATTTTAGATATTGTTATCGGAATCGGAATTATTGCTTTAATCGTTATACTCAACAAGAACGGAATCAGTCTGCCGACCTTCGGATAAACTGTTCTATTGAAACAGTTAATATGATATCATTATTATATGGCTAGAAAACTTGTTTTTATGAGAACCCATATTGTTGAATGGTATGTAATTGTTGAATTTGACAAACTGCGCCGTTCAATGAATCGTGGAGATGAATGTATTCTCTTTGTTGATAATACAAAGAATGTTATTCCTCCGGATGATAATTCCCCAATGAAAATGGTTAATTTTAACGGCGTAGATGTAAAATGCTTTTTATTTAATGAAGATGTTCACATAAAGAGCCACCTGCCTTATTACACAGATAATCCGGATAATAATGATTACAAAAAAGTCTTGTATTTTAACGGCGATTATCCGTTTTATTATATAAAAAATTATTTCCCAAACTATGATTACTACTGGTGCACAGAATATGACGTTTTTTGCAACGGGCCTTCATACAAGCCGTTTTTCAAACAGTGGGAGAAAAATAAAAGTGATTTAATAATCGCAGACTACAGACCGTCAGATATTGATCCGAACGTTTTCTATGATTCCGAATGGATATATAAAAAAGAAGAGCACTATATGAGTTTCTTCCCGGTAGTAAGGCTTTCAGCGAGAGCCGTCAATCATTTGTACACAACCAGGTTACAACAAGGGCAACTTTTTGAAGAAATTAAAAACCCGCCGCACACACGCTGGATATATTGCGAAACTTATGTGCCGACAGAAATCACTAAAGCAGGAATGACCGTCAGCCTCCTTGACACAGAGAACCTGAGATATACCCCGGATTACAATCTTAATAAAGAACGAGTTTTCGAATTCCCAAATAACAAGTTATATCATCCTGTCAGATAAACAAAATAAAAACTCCCGAAAATTTCGGGAGTTTTTAAACTTATAACAATTAGAATTATCTGCCACTTAGTTGGTTAACTGCTAATGGTCCGCCATTGTATTTGAGCTGAATTTCTCCGTCTGTGATTGTAACTTCAAATTCGGTACCCTCAGGGAAACTAGTATTTGCCTCCCAATTATTACTATTGTAATGTTTATCTGCATCGTCATCATGTTTCAAGTTAGAACTTTGCTTATCCCAAGTATACATTACTTTTCCGTTTTCCACTTTAGAGAAGTGGAATGTATATTCGTTATGTGATCTGTAATCAGTTATTGTGAAGTAATTAGGATACCCCTCAGCAGTTGTAGATGAGTCATCAGTACCTTGAGCTTTACCAACTCTTACAGCATCTTTAATATGAGCTGAAGTTGTACTTGCTGTCTGAACAGTATTATTTATTATGTCACGCCAGCTACCTCTTGTTCCATCACCTGATTTTAATGAAGCAACATTTTCTATACTTGTATTATCATTTGAGTCAACACGTCCTGCGGCATCACCATTAATCAATTGCAACAAGTATGCACCCGTTGGAGATCCATTACCCGAAGAAACTGTACTTGCTGTACTTGTTGTACTTGTTGTACTCGTTGTGCTTGTTGTACTGGTTGTACTTGTTGTACTGGTTGTACTGGTTGTACTGGTTGTGCTAGTGCCTGTTGTTGATACCGCGCCCGCTGCTGCACCGGTAAGCGCACCATTTATACCTGCCGCTGCACCTGACCAGTTAATGCGCGGAGCAATACCCGGATGATTATAGAACATACCCGTACTATAATTCTGACCCCAAATACTTGAGCCGCCAAATAACGGATTGTTCAACAGTGCACCTGCACCCTGCATAAACAGACTACCCATTTGTGCACCCTGAGCATTGCCATTATTAATAGCCTTGGCAATCATAAGAGAGCCAAAAACATTTGCTGCAGCACCTACCATACCGCCGGCAAACACACCCCAGTCAAAACTCTTTTTAGGTTGAGGTAGAGGAGTACCCAAGCCACCACTAATATACGTTTTAATAGTTATATTAAAACCGTTATCTAATGGGTTTGGTCCGCTACGTATTCTTGCAGGACCATAACAACCGTTAGGTCCGTAACATCCGTCCGGCATGACTGTACTCCTTATTTGCTATCTCTTATATATATAAAGTATATACTCATATCAGAATTGCATTATTTAGCAGTATTTGTAACATTTCTTTACATGTCAGAACATGCACCAAGCCTGGGTTTCGCATGTTTCGGTGTCTTCAGAAAGTTTAAACAGCCTTCCCAAATTACCCTATTATAAACTTATGTAACAGTTTTAAAATATTTAATCAATTATTAATCTTCAGTTCACTTCACATGCACAGAAAGTGGTGTGTGTATTATGAATAATTCAATTAATTTTACCTCAAGAGATATGTTTTTAAGAAAAGCTCCTGTTAAAAAGCAGGAAAAACCGGCAGAAGAAATAACAAAAGAACAGACAGATATTCAAGCCGAAGAAATAGAAGACGAATATTCCTACGAAAACATGGTAAAACGTATGAAGCAGGAAGACAGAAGAGCGGCAAGAAACCTCATTGGCGGAGCATTATTAGCGGCAAGCCTTATTTCTGCACCTTTTGCGCTCGATGCTATTGAAAATTCCGGCGACGAATTTTATATGCCAACAACCAGTCATTGTGTTGTACACGATGATTATGATAAAGCAGTTATGGAAGCTGCAGGTGTTCTTGCACAAGGCGGCAAAGACCCGTCTACTCTGGAATACAGAGAGTTCAAACAACTTATAGATTATTCACCGCTTGATTGTATGCCTAATTTTTCAGCAAGAGAAGGTGCTAAAATTATGGCTACAATCGTTTATAATCCTGTAAATATGAATTCGGCAAACGCTAAAGAAGAAGTTTTAAAACAGGTAAAAAGTATTCAAAGCAGTATCAATAAATTAGCTGAGGACTACAAAAAGAACCCTCCTAAATCATCACAACAGATTTATGCAGAATATGCAATGAAATATGTGACAGACAGAGAAATTCTTGATAATGTAGATTTCTCGGAATTACAATACTATCAAAATGACATTACCGTATTAAGACATTCTATTAATATGTCAAGAGAAAAAATCAGAAGAGATGATCCTGATGCAGACAAAAAGAAACAAAAAGCTATTGAAAATGCTCAAAGACTTGTAAACAGCATCGTTGCAAAATATCAAATGAAAGCATCTGTTCACGGTAATTATAATGCTGATGATGTGCTTTCGAAGGGCGAATTGGCAAGTTTGCTGAATATGGAGAACATAGAAGATCTGCCTGTAGAATATAAAGCATGTGTCATTACAAAGGCTCTTGAAAATTACAAACCTTTGGATGTAAGATATGCAACAAATCAGCAGCAGGTTGATATTACAAACAGAAAAGTCGATGAAGAAAGAGATAAAGCTCAGGCTCTGTTGGACCAATGGGCTATTAAGGCAAAAAGAGAAATCTTTCTGATGACACATCCTAACGAACTTATCAGACGACCAATTGAAGTCGCAACCCCACAGGTTTTAAGCTATAATAAATAATTTTAGAAAGACGGACTGTTGTGCAACCCGCCTAAGACGTCGTAGCGTTCTTCCGGGGAATATTCTTTTGCGACTCTGAAAAAGTCTTTTACATAGAGATTTTTTGTACTTATACAATTAAACCCTGTTTGCTGTAAATATTCTTTTTGGGCCTCATTTGTATTAATATAATTTTTCATTTTTATATACAGCTTGTATTTTCGGGTTCTTTTGAGTATTTCACGGGTTGCGAAGCTCAAAATTGTATCAAAATCAACATCATACCCGTTTGAATAGTTAAAATCGACAGTATAATTTTCATTATCTGCGGTAGATATTTTAAAATACGCAATAATTCTTGAATTTGACGGTTCTTCTACTACGTATCTGTATTCGTTAGCATATTTCAGACCTGAAAAACTTGATTCCCAGAACTCCTTTTCATCACGCAATAAGGTCGGTTTAAAATGTGTTAAAACAGAATCATTATATATATCAGCGACTTCTTTTACATCATATTTTCTGAACCTTCTGTATTTAAGATTTCTATTTTTCTTAAATGTAATTTTCGGAGCTTCCCAAATCTGTTCATAGGAGCATTGCCTGAACCCGCAGTTGTTAACAAACACCTGAGCTAACTCGGTATAGACATCATCAACCAAAACGTAAAACGTATCAGCGCCTTTTGCACCATACTGCGCGACAACGTATTCTATAAGCTGCTGCGCCACTTCATAATAGTTTTCAAGGAAGAACAGTTGGGCAATATTTATCTTCCGCGGGTTCCCGCTGAAAGTATGAACGGTAATCAGACCAAGAGTACGCTTCACATCCGATAATAAATACGATTCGTTCAGAAACTTGTATTTTAACGGCAGATAATAATGCAAATGACCCGCAAGCCCGTTTGTGAGAATATCTACAAAAAGATTCTCATCTTCATAATTCAAAAACGGACTTAACTCTTTCAGTTTTGGTTTATCAAAAAAACTGAGTTTTTTAATCATTGCCATAACAATGATTATATATTTTTATCTGACTTTTTTCAAGAATAGAAAATTAAAGTTTAGTGGTTATTAAATATATTTACCCCCCTAAACTTTAATTTAAACATATCTGAGCAATATATCCAAAAGTTCTGATTTATTTCTGAACCCTGTGAACCTTGTTGCTACATCACCAAACTTAAACAGAATAAAGGTTGGGAAAGCTGTAACACCATATTTTCGGGTCAGTTCGGGAGTTTTATAGGCATCAATTTTACCTATATTTATATTATTTGTTGACAATTCTTCCAGAACGGGTTCCTGTTTCACGCAGTAATGACACAGATCACTTCCGAACATAACCAGTTTTAACCCGTTTCTTATATGGTCGTCAAAATTATTGTTATCAAGCTTTTTTAACATTTTCATACTCCTTCCATTTTCAGAATAACAAACATTAAAATAAATAAATTCCCTGACCGTATAGCCCGAACGTATAATTTTTTGTAAACATTAGGCATAATTTCAGGTTTGTTGTAAAATTTGAATATGATTAATATATTCAAACTGTTCGATAAAAATAAGAACAATCGGGAGAAGTTCACAGAGATTGTATATCGTATCTTCAAATTTCAGGAAATATTTACGGATATACAGAATGTAAACTATCCAAAAGACATAGGGCCGTGCGTATTTGCTATGTGGCACGCACATCAGTGCTGTGTACACGGACTTCCCGACAGGGCAAACTGCAATGTTTTAGTCAGCCGTTCAAGAGACGGTCAGATTATTGCAGGTGTGGTTGAACGTTGGGGGTTTAAGGTTGTTCACGGTTCTAAGGGTAAAAAAGGGAGTGTTGAAGCAAGTCTTCAGATGATAAACGCACTTAAAAACGGAGAGTGCTGCGCAATAATGGTTGACGGTCCAAAAGGCCCTGCAAGAGTGGTTAAAGATGGTGCGATAAGAATCGCCAAAAAAGCAGGAGTACCAATTGTTCCTGTTTATTGGTATTCACCAAACCCGACTTTCCTGAAATTCCCGTCTTGGGATGAGTTCAGAATTCCATTTTTCTGGACCAAGTTGATAAATATATATGGGGAACCTATTTATATTAATCCTGACGAAGATAGAGAACACGACGAAGAAGTAAGATTAAAAGTTCAACATTCACTTGAAGAGCTTGAAAAAAAAGCGCCCGCAGCACATAAAGAGGTATTCAGATTCGGATTATGGAAAAAATAAACATTTTGGCTGTTCAGATGGAATCAGTCATCGGAAACAAACATAAGAATTTTGAAAAAATAAATAATCTTGTGCAAAATAATATAACCTCAAAAACGGATATCGTTATATTGCCTGAATTGTGGTCTGTCGGCTGGGCTTGTGACAGATTTCAGGAGAGTGCTGAAGAATTCAGGGAAAGTGAAACAGTAAACTTTTTGTCAGAACTTGCAAAAAAATACGTGGTAAATATTTTAGGCGGAAGTTTTGTAAGAAAAGAGGGCGACAAACTTTATAACACCTGTCCTGTACTAAACCGTAAGGGAGAGATGGTCGGACATTATGATAAAAACCACCTCTTTTCATACTATGATGACACTGAAAACACATATATAACAGAGGGAGAAAACCCTGTTATGATTAACCTTGACGGAGTAAAAATCGGTTTAACAATCTGTTATGATATAAGGTTTCCTGAAATCTACAGAGTCTACAGAAAAGCGGGAGCAGATTTGCTTGTTAATATGGCAGCCTGGCCGCTTTCAAGAAAAATTCACTGGGACAGCCTGACATGTGCAAGGGCTGTTGAAAACCAGACATATATGGTTGCTTTAACCCAGACGGGAACACTTCCTACTGGGGCTAAGAATCTGGGGCATTCACTGATTTACGATTACAGCGGTAACATAATGGACGAAATTGATACAAAAGAGGGCGCAATAAAAGCAGAAATTGATTTACCTCCGATGTATGATTTCAGAGATAAATGTACCGTATTAAAAGATATTCACGACAAATATGAGGTAAACTCTCTATGAAGAAGTTTTTATTAATATTAACAATAATTTTTGGGATAACCGTAAACTGCGCACAAGCAGGCTTAAAATCGGACATAAATGATGTTATAACAAAATCAAATATCAACAAAAGTTCTATTTCAATATCGTTAAAGAACGCATCAACGGGCAAAACCGTTTACGAACTTAACCCAAACATGCCTGTATCTCCGGCATCAACCCAAAAAATCATAACTGCCACACCTGCTTTTATGACACTTGGGGACGATTACAGATTTGCAACTAAGTTATACAAAAACAATAAAGATGAATACCTTATAGTTCTTGGGGCTGACCCTTATTTACGTTCAAATGAGCTGGATAAAATAGTAAAATTCATTCCGAAAGAACCTGCATGTATTAATATAGATGCATCAATAATAGATGACCAGGAATGGGGTGAAGGCTGGCAATGGGACGACGATTTAAACCCGCGTATGCCAAAATTCAGCGCATATAACCTTGATAAAAACATAATGGAAATAGTTATATCTCCGTCAATGGCAGGTTATGCGCCTGAAATAACACAGGATGCGAACTATCCTCTGACTTTTGTAAACAAAATCATCACTTCAAATAACACAAAATACACTATCAAACGTCAGAACCATATTTCGCCTGATGTTATTATTTTAGAAGGAACCATCTGCCCGAAAAAAAGTGAAATAATAAAGATTCCGATTAATAATCCGAAAAAATATTTCACAATGAAATTAAGTGATTCAGTTATTGATCATCAGATTTCATCAAGCGGAGTTTATAAAAACGTTAAACTTGACAAGAGTTATAAACTGATTACCCTTTTGAGCCACGATATAGAAAACGCAAAAACAGATATCTATAAAAACAGCAGCAACTTTGTTGCAGAAACCGTGTTTAAAATTGCCGGGGGTAAATATGTATCAGGTACCGGAAGTTTTGAAAACGGGCTTTTAATGTTCAATGATTTCTGCAAAAGCCATAACATCGATACTTCAAGAATAAAGATAACAGATGCAAGTGGAGTTTCAAAAAATAACCTTATGGTTGCAGATTTTATGACCGAGTTTCTTTATAAAACAAGAGGATACATAGAGCCAAACCTTCCTACTGCAGGAGAGGGGACCTTATCAAACAGAATGTTGTACCTCAAGGGTTTTGTTCACGCAAAAACAGGAACTCTTAATAATATCAGCGCTATTGCAGGTTATATTTCTACCCTTAAAAGACAGAGTTATGTTTTTTGCATAATGATTAACGACCCGCATTCAAGCGCAGGCGACAAAAAGATGCTTGAAGAATATATTTTGAGAACCATTTACAGCAAAGGCTAAGCACACTTATTTATAATGGTTTCGATAATCTTATCCAAACTCATTTTATCAGTATCTATGGCATGATGAGCCTTCAGATAGTTCGGTTCCCGTTTCTTTAAAAGTTCCTCTAATTTACCCTTCGGGTTATCACACTGTAAAAGCGGACGGTTTGTATCCCCTTTAATTCTTTCATAAAGCGTATCAACACCCGCTCTCAGATAAAAAACAATACCCGAATTTAAAAGTGTTTCTCTGTTTTCTTCGTTTTCAAACGCACCACCGCCAAGGGCTATGACAAGATTTTCTTCTTCAGAAAATTCGGCAATAATATTTTTTTCTACCTCTCTGAAATAAGCTTCGCCTTTTTTTTCAAAGATTTCGGGGATAGTCATTCCTTCCAGATCCACAATAACATCATCGATATCAACAAAAATATAACCTGTAAGCTCTTTTGCAAGAAGTTTTCCTACGGTTGATTTACCTCCGCCCATAAGACCTGTTAAAACAATGTTAGCACTCATAATGCGCCTTTATCTCTTTAAGACTGTCGCCGCCAAATTTATCCAAAAATTCATCAATCAACACTGTTGCAACTCTGGCTTCCGCAACAACGGCACAAGCAGGAACAGCACAAGCATCTGAACGTTCAAAATGAGCCTCGGATTGTGTCATATTTTTGATATCAACTGTTGGAAGCGGCGTTCTCATTGTAGGAATAGCTTTCATTGTTCCTCTGACAACAAGAGTTTCTCCGTTTGTCATACCACCTTCTATTCCGCCTGC
>JAILHQ010000059.1 GCA_024695725.1 Cyanobacteria bacterium RUI128
TGCTGAGTCATTTTCAGTATGGCAAGGTTTGTGATAAGTAACAGAGCATTTTTTGTCGGATATAAACTTGATTCCGCTCTGTTCAATAAGCGAATAGATATCAACTATTTTCAGCCTGTTTAGTTTCTCGTCGTCGATAAATTTTTTATACTGATTCCAGGCCCATTCACAGCTTGCACAGTCGGTTACTATGTATTCACAGTCTTCCGGTATTTTTGACAGATTTTCTTTGATTTGTTCCGTAAACCGTTCAAGGTTTCCTGTTGTGTAAAAAGGCATTCCGCAACAGTTGAAATCAATATCAAAGGTTTTGTAGTTCATTTTGTTCAAGAGTTCGTTTGCAAAATCGGTGATTTCAGGTTTTATTGCCGATATGCAGCCGCCAAAATAAACTGCGCTTGCGCTGGGGCTATCCGGCTGAGATAATTTTTTTCTTTTGTAGAATGTTTCCGACATAAATTTTATTGTATTCAGCGCGGTGTTGAAGATTGGTTTTGATTCAAATATTTTATAGATTTTGCCTGATAATGAGTGCTTAAAATATTCGTGTTTTGCGCTCAGAATGATATCGACCACGTCGATTTCAGAGGGACAGACGGATGAGCATTTGTTGCATTTAAGGCACAAATCGAGGTATTTGTTTATTTTTTTGTTTATTTTTAAGTTGCCTTTTATGACCCCGTCAAGCATAATAAACTGTCCGCGTGATACGGTGCATTCGTTTCCCGTCAGTTTGAACAAAGGGCAGGCAGACTGACATATTCCGCATTTTGAACAACGGTGAATTTCTTCTTTGTAATCAGATAGAGATTTAAAATTTTTGTCTTTCAAGAGAGTTACCCCTATATTTAGCCCTGTATTTACCCCTGTATTTACCCCTGTATTTACCCCTGTCATCGCGAGAAAATCTTTGATTTTCGTGGCGATTCGTTTTTTTGTGTTTTTCCTGGACTGCCGCGTCCTCACTGTGTTCGTCCTCGCAGTGACGGTTGTTTTATTTATTGTCATCGCGAGAAAATCTTTGATTTTCGTGGCGATCCAGTATTTGTAGGTGGATTGCTTTGCTTTCGCTCGCAATGACGGTTGTTTTATTTACTCCTTACCTAATTTTTTTGAAACCCATCCTTCAAACACCCTCATAGGTGCTCTTGTGATAGCAAGCGACCATTTTGAAACGTTTTTGGTAATAACGCTGAGGGCTCCGACGTTTGCGCCTTCTTCTATCGTGACAGGTGCAACAAGAACGGAGTTTGAGCCGATTTTAACGTTGTCTTCAATAATTGTTTTGCTTTTTACTTTTGACAACGGATCGTAGTTAGCGGTAATTGTACCTGCGCCGATATTTACCCCTGAGCCGATTTCGCTGTCGCCGATGTAGGTAAGATGGCAGGCATTTGTATTGCTTTTGATATGTGATTTCTTGACTTCAACGAAGTTTCCGATTTTAACATTGTCGTCAATTGTTACATCCCCTCTGAGGTGTGCAAAAGGCCCTATCACACAGTTAGAACCGATTTTGTTTACCCCTTCTATATATGTTGACGGGTAAATAATTGTGTCTTTCCCGATTTCAGTTTGCGGGTCTATCCAGGTTGTGTTTGGATCAACAATTGTGATTCCGTCTGTCATATATTTGTCTAATGCTCTTTTTGTAAGCATTTTTGTTGCCTCTGCGAGGTTCAGCTTTGAGTTTATCCCGAAGATTTCTTCGTTACGCTCAAGAATGTGTGCGTTTACGCTGAGTTTGTTGTTGTTACCCCATTCAATAATATCTGTGAGGTAGTATTCGCCCTGTGCATTGTTTGTTTTTAGCTGAGAGAAGGCAGCTTTGATTTTTTGCCAGTTCAGACAGTAGATACCTGCATTAATTTCTTTTACCCTCTTTTGTTCAGGTGTGGCATCTTTTTCTTCAACTATTGAGTTAAGTGAGTTGTCAGCGTTTCTGATAATTCTTCCGTAGTTAGTCGGGTTATCAAAAATAGCACTCATTACCGTAATATCAGAGTTCATTTCTCTGTGAGCAGATATAAAGGTTTTGAGGGTTTCCGAGGTGATAAGCGGGGTATCACCGCAGAGGATAATCACTTCTCCGTCGAAGTTATCGAGGTATGGGCAGACCATACTGACTGCGTGCCCTGTGCCCAGTTGCGGTGACTGAAGTACGGTTTTTGCATTGGTGTAGTTTTCTTTAACGAACTCTTCAACGCGTTCAGCCTGATGCCCTACAATGACAAAGTTTTCGTCGGCGAGTCCTGTTTCGTTCACCGCATCTATAACGTAACCTAATAATGTTTTTGAATAAATCTTATGCAAAACCTTTGGGGTTTCAGATTTCATTCTTGTACCTTTTCCTGCTGCTAATATTACCGATTTAACCATAATTCAATTCTCCCTCTGTGTATTATTTTATAACAAAAACCGCCTTTTTTAAACAAGACGGTTTTTTGTTTATTTATGTCATCGTGTGAGGCTTTAGCCTCGTGGCGATCCAGTTCTTGTGTGTGTTTTTCTGGATTGCTTCGTCACTTCGTTCCTCGCAATGACGGTTGTTTTATTTATTGTCCTCGCAGTGACGGTTGCACTTAAGGTTGTGGTTTAAGTGTATCGAAGATAGCCATCATTGCATTGATATCTTCCCCGTTTTCAGGAGTATGGAGTACATCCTGAACACTTGCATAACCGTTGTCAAACAGCCAGCCTGCTACTTCCTGACGTACAGAATCAATAGTATCCTGATCGTATGAGAAGATAGTGTTATATGTGATACCCGTTATTTCATCCTGATGAGAATATGCTTCTTCGCCTTCGTATCTCATATAGATATTTTCGATAGCGTGACGTGTTTCACGGCCGTGACATATCCTGAGCCCTGTGTTATCGGCTTCTTCACCTGCGAACTTAACGTAGAAGTCACGACTGTAATTCAAAAGATTACCATTTTCATCAACCTCTACATCAAACAGGAAGGAGTATCCGTTTTCGTCATATTCAAGAACAAGTGAATCATCGTTGCCCATATAGTCACTAATCATAGACATTCTTGCCTT
>JAILHQ010000106.1 GCA_024695725.1 Cyanobacteria bacterium RUI128
TGTGCTCGGTTTCCTAATTATAGACAGTTAAATTATCTAAGTCAATGTAAATATGGCTATTTTGAGCAATATTAATATAATTTTAATTCTGTAAGGAAATATCTTTACGGTATAATATATCTATAAATACAGAAATAAGGATATTAAATAATGAAATTAAGTAAGACACAAGCTCAAAACTCGTTCAAATACAGCTGGTTGATATCAAGAATTTTTCCGTATATCAAGCCTGTTATGGGCAGAGTTATATTAGGGTTTCTGGTAGCATTACCAGTCGGTTTATTAGACGGTGTTGTTGCGTTTTCACTGAAACCGTATATGGACTACGTAATCGGAAAGCACGACTGGATCTTCAGTCTTTTTGGACATGAAGTCGTAATTCCTTACGCACTGCTTGCTGCAATTATTCCGTTTGCAGTTGTTGCGTTTGCTATGACACAGGGCTTTTTCAAATACTTAAATTCATACCTTACTAACTGGACAAGCCAAAAGATAACTAACTCGGTTAAGAAGGGGTTATTCGCAAGATTTGTGTATATGGATACCGCCTTTTTTGATGAAAATCCTTCGGGTATTATAATTTCAAGATACCTGAACGACCCTGATACCGCATCTAAAAACCTTGTTGATAAATGTAAGAACATAGTAACAAGTTTAGTAGGTGCGTTAGGTCTTATTTGTGTAATGTTATATAGCTCATGGAAACTTGCACTGGTCGGCGTTGCCGTACTTTGCATAGCATTTGTTCCTGTTGCATTAATCAGAAAAGTCGTAAAAAGAACTTCTAACCAGACAATGGTTGTAAACGGAGATATGACAACAAACTTTAACGAAACCTACGCAGGAAACAGAGTAATCTCAGCATATTGCCTTCAGGAAGATAGAAAACTCGGTTTTGAAAAACAGGTTCACAAATCGTTTGATATTACAATGTCACTTGTTAAACGTTCAGCATGGATGTCACCTCTGATGTACTCAATTGCATCAGTCGGTATCGCTTTTGTTTTGTGGTTCGGTACAAAACTTATCATCACTGGCGAGATGACAGCCGGAGGTTTTGCATCTTTCGTAACTTCACTTTTACTTCTCTACAAACCTATGAAAACTTTAGGCGGCACACTGACAAGCATCCAAAATGTTTTTGTTGCACTCGGTCGTGTGTTTGAATTGTTTGATATAGAACCGACTATCAAGAATAAAGAAAACCCTGTTACTCTTGAAGATTTACATAACTCTATAAGGTTTAACAATGTAAGTTTTGCATATAACGAAGAAAAAACTGTTCTTCACAATTTAACTTTAGAAGTGCCTAAGGGAGAAACCGTTGCAATAGTAGGTAACTCAGGCGGAGGTAAATCTACTCTGGTAAACCTTATTCCAAGATTTTATGATGTTACCGAAGGTTCTATAACTATCGACGATGTTGATATCAGAGATTTTTCTCTTGAAAGTTTGAGAAAAAATATTGCTATGGTTTTCCAGGATAATTTCTTATTCACGGGTACAATAAGAGAAAATATTCTTATGGGCAACCCTAATGCTACCGAGGAAGAACTTAATCAGGCTATTGAATCTGCGCACTTAGAAGAAATGCTTGCAGAACTTCCTGACGGACTTGATACCGAGTTAGGGGAAAGAGGTACAACTTTATCGGGTGGTCAGCGTCAGCGTGTAGCTATTGCAAGAGCAATGGTAAGAAAATCTCCTATCGTTATTCTTGACGAAGCAACAAGCGCGCTTGATAACAAGTCTGAAGCAGTCGTACAGAAGGCTCTTGATAACCTTATTCAGAACAAAACGGTATTTGTTATTGCTCACAGATTATCTACCATCAAAAACGCTCACAGAATAGCAGTTATTAATGAAGGACATCTTGTTGAATTAGGTACTCACGATGAGCTCATGAAGATCGAGGGTGGTCAGTATAAGATGTTATACGATATGCAGTTCAAAAATCAGGGAGTAACGGTTTAATATAGTATTTTTGAGCAATTACTACAACCGTGAGTGCAGCTGCCTTTGCAGGTGGTTTGTTGTGCACTTAAGAAATCAACTATATCAAAGACCTTATCCTCAAGAATTGATTTTATAACCAACGGATAAAGCTGAGCACCAAGTTTATTTATCTCGTTTTCAAGTTCGTCATAATGAGTATAACTGTCTATCATAACAGGATATTGTGCTAAAATTCTGCCCGACAAATCGGGATTTTCAACCCTGTGCACGGTAACACCCGTCACCTTAACCCCGTACATATAAGCATCTTTTATTGGGGTATCACTTTTGAACGACGGCAAAAGTGAGGGGTGCAGATTTATTATGTTGTTATTTTTTAAAAACTCTTCTTCTATACTCTCACGATAATTCCACAATGCAATCAGGTCATAATTCTGTGAGATATCATTTATTGACGACAAGAAATGAATATCAACATCTTCAATATCAAAATCGATATTCTTATTTTTCCCGACTACACAAAGTTTTTTCATAATATGACCAAACTATTTTTTATCCAGCACACGTTTGCAGTAATCTGTCATTTCGCGTTTAATATCCGGTGCGAGGATGTACAGTGTGATAATGTTAGGAATAGACATTGCAATCATCATCGCATCAGTAATATTTTTTACGGCCTCTACGCTTAAGCAGGTACCGATTACAATAAACACACAATACAAGAGATTAAAGAAAAGTGCTCTCTTTTTGCCTTCGCCAAACAGGAAGGTCCAGGCTTTTTGTCCGTAATAAGCCCAGGAAATCAGAGTTGATAGTGCAAATAATGCAGCAATAAAAGAAAGAACAATTGGGAAACTTGAATGTACTGATGCAAACGCATCTGATGCAATAGAAATCCCTTTGATATCCTGACCGACTCCGACAGGAATCTTATCTAACACACCTGACAAAACAATTGTCAGTGAAGTAAATACACACAAGATACCTGTTAAAAAGGTTTCCAGGATAGCGACAAACCCCTGAGATGCAGGTTCTTTTGACTGAGCTGCCGCATAAACGATAGCTGCCGCACCTGTACCTGCCTCGTTAGACTGAACAGAACGTTTCAAACCTTCCACCATTACAAAGAACATTGCACCGCCAAATATAGCCTGCGGCATAAATGCTTCTTTCACTATCGTAACAACCGCTGCAGGAATTGCAGCAAAGTTGCAGAAGATAACTATCAGCCCAAGTAATATGTACAGCACACACATAGAAGGTGTCAGGATTGTTGTAACCTTTGCGATACTTTTGATACCGCCTACTACAACAAGCCCGATAACAACTGCCGCAACAAGACCGATAATCCATGTTGCACCATAAAAAATACTTTGCTGCTGACCTGTTATCTGAACAATCTGTTCTGCGGTTTGGTTTATCTGAATCATATTACCGCCTGTTATACCGCCTGCGATACAAAGTATTGCAAAAATGACGGATAACGGCTGACCTAACCAGCGCATACCTTTTCTTGTAAGCCCGTGAGCAATGTAGTGCATCGGACCGCCTGATACGGAACCGTCAAGGTTAAATTTTCTGTATCTGATGGCAAGAGTTGCTTCCGCAAACTTGATAGACATCCCAAGCAAGGCCCCGATAAAAATCCAAAAGGCAGCACCCGGACCCCCTACAGAGATAGAAAGCGCAACACCCGCAATACTTCCGATACCGATAGTACCTGAAAGCGCTGTTGCCAAAGCCTGAAATGATGATACATCTCCGCTGTCTTCATTATTTTTAGGTTTTAATAACTGCTCAACCGCATGTTTTAAACCCCAGATAGAAATACCTTTGAAATATATTGTGAAGAAAATGCCGGCTATCAATATCCAAAAGATTACGAACGGTACGTGAATATTCTTCAGAGCCTCTATCCCGAAGGTCGGAACAGGAGTAAAAATAATACTTGCAATACCGTTCAAACAAGGTGCAAGGTTGTCATCCATAAACTGATTAACATCAAATGCAAATGCCCCCTGTATACCCATCATAAACATTGCTAACAACCAACATATTCTCTTCATTTAGTCTCTTCCTTTTATTAATTTATTATGTGACATTCTTCATTGTAACAAAAACACGGGAATTTTAATAAAACTACGTGTAGTTATGTAAATTATAGTTTATCGGGGGTAAATATATTTAATTACTCCTCTCCCACATTTGTAGCAATTTTATTTAAAATTGTACAACTGTTCCCTCCCCAAGCTGGGGAGGGTTAGGGTGGGGAGCAATATTCTCATTTACCCCTAAACTATAATTTACCTTTTTGCACAAATCCTATTTATCGTGTATTATATAATTCAGAGGTAAAAACATGAATTTAGCACAATACGTTAATACAGGATATGAAGCACTTTTTGTGGCATTGACAGTTCCTTTAATTGCCCAGACAATAAAGTTTACGCTTCACCTTATATTTGACAAGAAGATTGATTTCAGGCTGTTTACAACAACGGGCGGTATGCCAAGCGCACACTCAGCGTTTGTCGTAGGTCTGTCAACCGCTGTAGGTCTTATATGCGGGTTCAAATCGATAGAGTTTGCCATCGCTTTTGTAAACGCACTTGTTGTAATGTATGATGCGGCAGGGGTAAGACGTGCCGCCGGCAAACAGGCTGCCTGCCTTAACCGTATTATGGAAGATTTCTACAAACACGAAATACAGGAAATCGGCGGAAGGCTCAAAGAGCTTCTCGGACATACCCCGCACCAGGTTTTCTGGGGTGCTATCTTAGGGATAGTTTATGCATACTATATGCACAAATGGTTCCTTGCAAGCGCAGGTGCTTAGTAATTTTCCTGTTTTCTTGTGAAATATTCCCGTTTATGGCTGCATAAAGGACAGATTTCCGGAGCATCCTTTCCGTTGTGGATATAACCGCAATTCAGGCATATCCATTGTTCTTGTTTGTCTGAAACAAATTCTTCATCATTTTTTAGGTTAGACAGAAGTTTTTTATACCTTTTTCCGTGTTCGGTTTCGACTGTTGCTATATTTTCAAACAGTTTTGCAATATCTTCAAATCCTTCTTCACGCGCTGTTTTTGCAAACTCAGGATACATTTCTTCTGCCTCATAACCTTCCGCATCAACAGATATTTGCAGATTTTCTTCTGTTGAGCCGATTTGATTTATGAGCTTAAACCAAATTTTTGCGTGCTCTTTTTCGTTATTCGCTGTTTCTTCAAAAATTTTCGATATACGGACAAACCCCTCTTTTTTCGCTTTTGATGCGAAGAAGGTATATTTATTCCTTGCCTCTGATTCACCTCTAAATGCGTTTATAAGATTTTGTTCCGTTTTTGTGCCTTTAAGATTTTTCATTTTATACTCCTTTTCGGGAAGTATAAAACAGGTCAAAAAATATTACATCACAAAAAAGATACCCGATTGGGTATCTTTTTGTTTTATATAATGTTATAAACGAAAACTAATTATTACTCAGAACAATTCTCAGGGTTGCCAAATTTTTAATAGACAACATTTTATGTTTATTTCGCTGAGCTTTTGAAATAGACATAATTCTGACTATTCTCTGGATTTCATCTAAATCTTTTTGTGATTCAATCTTATATACATTTTCAATTGGGTCCGCAACAACAGACATCATTGCATTCAATTCCGATTCCTGCATTACAAATTCCTTAATAAAATATCCTATATATTTTAATAAAGTTTTTGTTTGCATGATAATTGACTTTTTTATTAAGAAATATTAAACAAGTTCTTTTCTGTACATTTCCATAAGCTCCTTGTGGAGTTTAACATTATGTACTCTGATATAGTCAACGTGGTGTTCTATGGCAAGAGTATTAAGCGCAATAGTAAACATATCCTTTTTCTCATTCGGAGCATCAGGCATATTCAAAAGGCTCTTTCTTGAAAGCCCGAGCATAACGGGATACCCGAGAGAATAGAACTCTTCTATTCTGTTTATTATTCTGAAACAGTCCTCAAGGTCTTTGTCAAACCCTATACCAGGATCAACGATAATATCGCTTATGCCCGCATCATTCGCATGCGCTATCTGACGTGAGAGGTCTTTGTAAACATCATCAACAACATTTTTATAGACAAACTTTTCCATCATATTTTTTTCGTTGCCCAAAGAGTGTTGCAGTATAAGACAGCCCTGATATTTAGCGACCGTTTCCGCCATTTTGTCGTCATATTTCAGCCCCGAAACATCGTTAATAATCGATGCACCGTTTTTCAGACATTCTTCCGCGACAAGCGCACATCTTGTATCAATGCTTATCGGCACATTGTACTTGTTGTTTCTCACAAACTCAAGCACAGGAAGAATTTTTTCAAGCTGTTTTTCCGCAGACACTGCAGGCGCGCCCGGTTTTGTCGATTCAGCACCGATATCAATAACGTCAGCACCATCTGACACAAGTTCTACAAAATGTTCACAGGCAGCCTCGACAGAGTTATATTTACCCCCGTCAGAAAACGAATTTGGAGTAATATTCAAGATGCCGACAATTTTCGTTTTATTCTTTTTCTCAACAAGCTGGGCATATATTTTTTCGCCCAATTCGCCCAAGGAAAACGGCTGATTACCAAGTTTTTTGGCTATTTTATTCAGTTCTGAGAAACTTCCCGACAGGATAACGTCAGATACTTCTATTTTACCTGTTATAACCTCTCTGTGAGTTGCACAGTCGGCACCAACAGAAAGCGCTGTCTGTTTAAGAATGTTCGCCTGAGGAACGGATAAACCGTATATTTTCAGGTTCTTAAACAGAAACTTGTCAACGGCTTTGTGCTTGTACATCTTGTCAAATCCGATAAGTTCTAGTTCTTTTTCCATATCGGCATTTGTAACCTGCTTAACTAAAAATTTCTGATCACACATAATTTTCCTTACATAATCTCATATAACAATAAATATCCACAATTCTCACGATATCAGCGAATTTCGTCCTTGTGGAAGAAACGATAAAATTTTGTATTTTCATACCAATAGCAATATTTATCAGCAATAGGCTCAATTATTGCCGCAGCAAACGCGAGTATTTTGAGCGTAATACCGCCGATATGAATAACCCCTAACCCGACAACATAAATGAGCAGAAAGAACGCGATATCTTTCCCTAAAAATGCCTTAATCGGTGCCCAATTCAGATACAGGTAGTATGCAATAGACCAGCCGATAATAAGTGAAATCAATTTTCTCATAATGCAAAAAAACCTTCTAACTTCTTATAAATAAAACCGTGCCACTACCTATCGGCAAATATAAGTCACTGAATCTGAAGATAATATCTACCCCTTAAAAATATAACACCCGTAAAGGTTGCCTTAGTGCTGCTATGTTTCCATCCTGACACGGTTCGACATTTCACGCCATTATATATTAAGTTATCAACGATACTAAAATCATCAACAATGCTCACACAAGCCTCACAGTAGGCCCTGCACCTCGCTAAGCGTTCGAGTCGAGAGGTCCGCTATGTCCCCGTGGAGCACGGTCTAAAATATATATTATCATACAATTTTAGATTTGTATATTGCCATGGTTAGGATATGTTACATTTACGGGATATTCTTCTGTACTACATCCGGCATTGTAACGTCTTTAACCAAATCAAAATATTTTTGTTTTTCGTTTTCCATTTTCTGATACTCGGAAGCGTATTCTGCCTTGTTCAGATAAGTGTGTTTGTTAGAATACTGAAAACATTTCAGCCCTTTGCGGTTTTTATACGGCAACACCTGCATTACGTTGAAATCTGTGTAATATACATCATTCTTCTTTCCGCGCATAAGATAGACAAACGTAACCTTGTCTGTTTTTGAATTGCACGAAACAGGTCTGTCATAATTGTTTGGGGAATGATCCACGCTCAAAATCATATCCGCATAGTCCATTGTCCCGCCTTCATACTTAGGGAACTCAGAAACAGTAATCATTTCAGTCCAGCCTTCAGGGCTTTCGTTTTCTTTATAATACTCGTTCACATATTCTCCGCTCGGAGTTTTGTTGGTAGATCTCTTCAAAAAATATTCCTGACCGTTAAACTCAATCTTGTTAACCTGTTCTTTGTTCGCGGTAGTTTCCTTCGCAACGGCCTGAGAACGCTTTATATCCGCTGAGTTGTCTTTCGCACAAACAACCCCGTTAAACATAATAACTGCCAATAATAAAATTATGATACTTCTTATTCTGAACATATAACCTCCAATAATACTCCTTTAGTTACATTATGCCATCCTCACGGATTTTATGGATTGTCACGCCTGCGGTTCGCAATAACACCGAGCAGAAACTTACACATTGTCTGCCTTTATTTTATACTAACTCATTAAAATATGAATGCAAGAGTGAAAAATTTATGCTAATATAATCTTATGAGAGTTTTTGTTCTGTTACTAAGTATATGCTTATTTTTCGGCACGAACGTATCTGCCATAGGTGCGGAAGAGGATAGCTTCGATATACCTGAAGTGTACGAAGAAAACGTTATCGACGCGAACACTCTAGACGAAAACAACCAACCACTTGTAAGGGTATATCAGTCTAAAACAAAGTTCGGACTGGAAAAATCTGACGGTACAAAGATTACAAAACCTATTTATAAGAAAGTGGTCAGATTAGGCGATAAGTCGTGGATAGTCCAGTACAGAAACAAGTTCGGGCTCATTGATTATAACGGGGATTACATAATTTTCCCGAGATACAGGAACGTTCGCAGACTGCTGAACAGATACGTAATGTTTGGGAACGACAATGACTACGGACTATACGATGAAAACGGGTTCACGATTATTCAGCCTGAATATTCTTCGATTGACCTTATGTACGGCAAAATGTTTCTGACCTCAAAAAACTTCAGATACGGAATTGTCGATTTAGACGGTAATACCCTTTTAGAAAACGAGTTTGAAGATATTTATATGCCTCAGCCGAGCGTTATGATGGTTCAGTATGAGGGCAGATGGTGTAAGATAGAAAGTGTTTCGGAAAAGGAAATAACCCTTCCTGCGGATATAAACGCGATAAAAGAGGACAAAGATTTCAGGATGACAAACCTTATGGTCAATACAGGTGTCGGGGCTGGGTATTCAGTTTTGACAGTAACCGATTACGCACTCAAACTTCTTTCATCATTATCGCCTGCTTATGAGGCAACCATCGACGAGCTTATGTACTCACAGGGAGCAGATACAATATCTATTCTTATGCGGCTTTCGTGGCTGCCGAAGTTCCCTGTTGTGTTTGCAAAACAGTATTACCGAAATATGCGCAGACCAAACAGCGGGCCACTTGCAAAGACAAGAAACTCTCTTAGAAAACAACTTCGCTAATTATGTATTTTGTGGCACCTGCATTTCGGGTTCTTACACCTGTTGAGAGAGTCCGTTTTCAGAATATCCGGGGTAACATAGCCGACATCAAAGTCGTGTATTTGGGCTAAGGCTTTTACTCGTTCTAAATAGATATATTCTTTTTCGGGATATTCGAGGATAAGTATAACCATGGCGCGCCTGCCAGTTTTGTGCTGATAATAGAGCGCCTGACCAATGGCCTCCGCCCACTTTTTGGCAAAATCAAATTCTATTGCGTGAGTTTTTGTAAGACAGTCAACACGGGTTCCGTCATCATTTTTATATTCACAAACGGCGTGATTTTTATTTGCCCATGCCTGCTGATATGATGCCTCATTATGAATATGAGCTTCTGCCGTACTGTATATAAATAATAAGGTGACGACTAAAAATATACGGAATATATTTGCATATTTTTGAGAAGAAATGCCCATAATAACAATTATAGAAATCTCTATCAATTGCACAATTAGCCAACTGACTAATAAAAAAAATAAACGCTTGACATTAATTTGTTATTAGGTATTATAATATTACGCAATATTTGCGGGGGTAATTCAGTGGTAGAATGCCTCCTTGCCAAGGAGGATGTCGCGAGTTCGAGCCTCGTCTCCCGCTCCATTAAAAACAAGAGTTTCAGACTCTTGTTTTTTTGTTTTGAAGCAATTTTGCTTTCATTTTGCTCATATTTCTTAATCAATAAATATACCCTCCATTTCTCCCAATGCTTTGTTTATCATGTCTTGGTTATTTTTCATATAAATATTGAGGGTTGTTTCCGCCTTTTGATGCCCTAGTTGATTTTGGATGAACTTGATGCTTGCTCCGTGCTCAAGAGCAATATCAGCGTATGAACCTCTGAGATCATGTATTCTTACTCGCTTGTTTATACCTACATATGTA
>JAILHQ010000025.1 GCA_024695725.1 Cyanobacteria bacterium RUI128
TACATGTTTGATGTCTATAACCCTAAATATGTCGGCGCATCATCAAAACCTACATTCTATGCTGACTTATTCATAATGGATGCTACCGGATACAACACTATGAAGACTACGCTTATGTCTAAAATGATGTCGGGCGCAAGATACCATAGTACAGGAGAAGTGCTTGAATCTATACAAGGTTCGTTCGGGTATGTCTGGATTGATGACCAGTACAGTGTATCTCAGCAAATTGAAACAGTTAAGCTTAACAACACTGCCCTAGATGTTGCAATAGATCAAACAAATCTTACTACACCTACTGCATCTTATGTTCAAACAATGTATCAGGCAATATCAGCCTGGTTGTCAAATACAACTACCGGTGCAGGTGTGAAAGGTGGATATGATACAGCGTGGTCTGTTGTAGAAGATAATACAACGGCAGGTAAAATGAATGCTGCGCAGTTAGTTAATATATATGGTATGAGTCAGGATGAACTGACAGCTTATATGGCTACGTTGAATTCATAATCGTTAGATAGTTAAATAAATATAAGACGGCTCGGGTTTATATCTGAGCCGTCTTTGTTTTGTAAACAAATTCCCAGTATTATTTACAAACTGGCAAAATATTTAGGCGAAAAACGTTATATAAGTGACGGTTACTAAGTATAGGAGTGTGTTATATGGAATTAAGCAGAGTGTCAAGGGTTAGCAACAACGCTGTGTCAATGAACAAAGTAAACGGTGCATTATGTAAACCTAACAACTGTGGTTTACAGGCAGATACTGTATGTTTTACAGGTAAAAAACAAAAATTTGATGCAGAAGGCAAACCAAAAAAATCAAGTGTGATTCACAAAGCATTAGTATCGGCAACAGGTTGTTTTATCCCGGGTATGGGACAAGCTATAAACGGTCAGTGGGGTAAAGCTGCATTGTTTGCTATCGGTGCACCGATTGCAGTATGGGGCGCAATGACTGTTAGTCTGCCACTTGCATTAGGTGTCGGACTTGCTGCTGAAGCAGGCATGTTTATTGATGCATACAGAAATGCTTAAGTAAGGTTATCGAAAATATAAAAGGCTGTCTTATTAAAGGCAGTCTTTTTTTATTACTTTAAATTTACCTAACTACTACCATTTACCCCTGTTTTTGGTATAATTCTGTTATAGGAAAAATATGAAGAGGTAAATCAATGAAAGAAATTTTAAAAAAGAGTGCGGCTGAACAGGCAAAAATGATTGCAAGCAAAGAAGTTTCTGCAACAGAGCTTACTCAGGCTGCATTAGACAGAATAAATGAAGTAGACGGCAAAATCGGTGCGTTCAACTCTGTCACTGACGAAATCGCATTAAATACAGCGAAAAAAGTTGATGACATGGTAGCATCAGGTGAAAAGTTGCCGCTGTTAGCAGGTGTTCCGCTTGCATTGAAAGATAATATGAATCTTATCGGTTCAAGAACAACTGCATCAAGCAAAATCTTAGAAAACTTTGTTTCGCCGTACAACGCAACTGTTACCCAAAAACTTTTGGATAACGGTATTCCTATTGTTGGTAAAGCTAACTTAGACGAATTTGCAATGGGTTCTTCCAACGAAAACTCTGCTTTTAACAAAGTTCACAACCCTTGGAATTTAAACAAGGTTCCGGGTGGTTCTTCAGGCGGTTCTGCAGCATCAGTTGCAGCTTGTGAAGCTACACTTGCACTCGGTTCTGATACCGGCGGAAGTATTCGTCTTCCTGCAAGTTTCTGCGGTGTGGTTGGTATGAAGCCTACTTACGGTCGTGTTTCACGTTACGGGTTGATTGCGTTTGCTTCATCACTTGACCAAATCGGACCGTTTGCCAGAACAGTTGAAGATTCAGCTTTATTACTCGAAGTTATATCAGGTCACGACCCGCACGATTCAACCTCTTTGAATATTCCTGTTGAACATTTTGCAGGTCATCTGAATGATGATATCAAAGGTAAGAAAATTGGTGTTATCACAGACCTTATGACTGATGCAGTTTCTGAAGACGTTAGAAAGGCTGTCGAAAGAGCTGTTGAAGTGTATAAATCATTAGGCGCTGAAGTCGTTGAAGTATCACTTCCAAAATTAAAATACTCAATCGGTATTTACTACATCTTAGCTACTGCAGAATGCAGTTCTAACTTAGCAAGATTCGACGGGGTAAGATACGGACACAGAACAGCTAACCCTGAAAACCTTATTGATTTGTACTGCAAATCAAGAGCCGAAGGTTTCGGTGACGAAGTTAAGAGAAGAATAATGCTCGGTACTTATGCATTGAGCTCGGGTTATTATGATGCATATTACAAGAAAGCTCAGCAAATGAGAAGACTTGTTGCTGACGAATTTAATGCAGTGTTTGAAAAGGTTGACGCATTGATTTCTCCAACCTGCCCTAATACAGCATTTGATTTAGGCGCAAGAACGGCTGATCCGCTCGCAATGTACTTAACAGATATAGCAACAATTTGTGCTAACCTTGTTGGTATCCCTGCAATGAGCGTTCCTGCAGGATTTGATTCTGACGGTATGCCTATCGGGTTACAAATTATGACTCCTCAGCTCAAAGAATCTGAATTGTTCAACTTCGGTTATAAGTTTGAACAACAAAACGATTTCTATACAAAACTCGCTGATGACGCAGCTCTTTGCAGCGTATAGGGGTAAATATATGGGGGGGTAAATGTATTAGCCCTTTATAAAAGAATAGAAAAGAAGTTCTCGAAATGAGGACTTCTTTTTTATGTAAATCTGTGTAAAAAGGTAGTGTAGGAAGTAGCAAAAAAAATGATTTCAAAACGTATATATAGTGTACATTTTTTAGGATCCTACAATGAAAATAAATTTTAATCCGATTCAGGGATATCAGTGTGTAAACCCCGCAAATAACAGGAACAACGACCGTTGTACCGTAACAAACGTTATTAATCACAATAATATCAATTCGCTTAACTATGCTAACCGTTCGTTAGTGTCGTTCAAAAGCAGCGGATATTTCCAGACGTTAAAGGATAATTATTTTAATCTGCCGATAGATAAGGCAACAGGTGAACCTTTTCAGGCGGACATTTATCAAAAAGCCGCAGCCGAAAACTTGTACAAAGGGAATGACGTCATAGTTACCGCTCCAACAGGTACAGGCAAAACAGCCATTGCGCATTACATAATAAACAAAAATATGGCTGAAGGTAAAAGAACTTTCTACACAACTCCGCTCAAAGCTCTGAGTAACGACAAAGTACGTGAGTTTCAAAAGATGTACGGGGAAGAAAATGTAGGGCTGATTACAGGTGACAGAAAGATAAACAAAGATGCTCCTGTTGTTATTATGACAACAGAGGTTTACAGAAATATGGTCGTTAACGACAATTTTAAAGAAAAAAATCAAATGCTGAAGGACGTCAAAACAGTCGTATTTGATGAACTCCACTACCTCGGTGATACAGACAGAGGCGGGGTCTGGGAACAGGCTATAATGTTTACCAACCCTAAAGCACAGATCCTTTCACTCTCGGGAACAATGGCTAACCCTGAGAAAATTGCAGACTGGATGGCAAGCGTAAAAGGTATGAAGGATACAGAAAAGGTTACACCTAAAGCCGGATACAGAGCTAATGACAAAGGGGTGCACACAGTCCTCATAAATGTACCGTCAGAAAACAGGCATGTACCTCTAAAATTTGAAATTGTTGATGTTGAAGGACATCGCCCAAGAGGGGGCGGAGGCGGCTCAAGAGCAGAACGCGCAAGAGCAAAAGCCAGAGCAAGACAAATCGCTCAGTCAGATTCGGCAACACCTGCAAAACACAGTTTTTCTTATATGGTTGATAAGCTTAAAAAAGAAGATAAACTGCCTGCCATCTTCTTTGTATTCAGCAAAAAAGAAGGCAAAGCTATAATGAACCATCTGTCAGATTATGGCGATAAACTGACTACCGATAAAGAAACAAGACAAATCGAAAGAACAATAGCAGAGTTCAAAGCAAAGGGGAAATATTTAGGGGAAACCCTGAACTATAACGCTCTGAAAAACGGTTACGCTCTCCACAACGCAGGCATGCTGCCTGAACAAAAAGAACTTGTGGAAGAGTTGTTCCAAAAGAAATTATTAAAAGTCGTTATCTCAACGGAAACACTTTCTGCGGGTATTAATATGCCTGCCCGTTCGACTGTTATATGCGGATTGAGAAAACCTACCGATACACCTGACGGCGACGATCATAAAAGATACATAAACGCAAACGAGTTCCATCAGATGGCAGGACGCGCAGGGCGCAGAGGAATCGATACTATCGGATACTGTTTTGTTATGTCAACAAACAAGTCACAAAAAGCTAAATTCCAGCAGCTGATAAACACCCCGTCTGTGCCGATAGAAAGCCATCTCGATCTTGATTACTCATTTGTTGCAACCGCAGGGGATGCGTACAAGAGCGGAAAACCGAATGAGAAAGCCGAAAATCTGAGAAAGATTTTTGAGAAATCGTTGTATGCTTACGATGAAAACCCTCAAAAACTTCGTGATAACGCCAAAAATATGGTCAAAGACTTTATGGCTAAAGAAAAAATACTGAAAGATTACAATTATCTTGATAAAGATAATAATCTGACGAATAAAGGTAAGTTGTTAACTCTGCTGAACGGTTATGAACAAATACCTGTTATTGACAGCATAGCAAGCGGTGAATTGTTCGGACTCAGTCCTGTTCAGCTTGCTGGTTATGCTGCCGGACTTGCTAATATGGAAGCAACACCAAAATCTGATATCCCGCAAAAGGAAACATCTTTCTACACTGATGATGAATTATTAGACGATATGGTTTACGACTTCGGTTCAAGACTGTTTGAGTATAACAACGATATTTATGCTCAGCAAAACAAAGGATTGAGGATGAATCCGGGTGCAATACAACATATCTATAAATGGGCGGAACTGAATAATAAAAATGATGATTCGAAAGCAAACTGGAAAGAACTCTACTCGGGTGATTTGAGAAAATCTATTCGCGACGAAGGTACCCTCTTTAGAGAAATAGTCATAACAACAGATTTGTTAAAACAAATGGATGAAATCGCTCAGGCAGGTTATGAAATCTCTGAAAAAGAAGGGGACAGAAAATATTACAGTAATCTTTCCGATACGATAAGGGCATCAATAGAGTTGATTGATAACCCTCCTGCAAATAATAAAATTTAGTTTGAGGGGTAAATATAAGGATAAAC
Organism: Cyanobacteria bacterium RUI128; assembly: GCA_024695725.1. The sequence continues at coordinate 5,222 of JAILHQ010000025.1, forward strand.
ATTAGATAAAAAAAGATCCCTGAATTCAGGGACCTTTTTTGTTTATAGATTTTATCTATTTATTCTTTATACTTGCATCGTCAAGTAATATAAC
>JAILHQ010000032.1 GCA_024695725.1 Cyanobacteria bacterium RUI128
TAAAGGTGTTGTATATGTTGGGATATTATTAGTCTTTTCAGTCTTAGCTTGTGCCAGTTTTTCCTGTTTAGCTTTCACGCGAGCAGCTTCTTCTTTTGCAATTCTTGTCTGTTCAGCTTTAGCTTTTGCTGCTTGTTCTTTGGCAATTCTGGCTTTTTCAGCTTTAGCCTGAGCTAACTTATCCTGTTCAGCCTTTACGCGAGCAGCTTCTTCCTTAGCAATTCTTTCCTGCTCGGCTTTAGCTTTTGCTGCTTGTTCTTTAGCGATTCTGGCTTTTTCAGCTTTAGCTTGAGCTAACTTATCCTGTTCAGCCTTTACGCGAGCAGCTTGTTCTTTAGCAATTCTTTCTTGCTCTGCTTTAGCCTTTGCAGCTTGTTCTTTAGCGATTCTAGCTTTTTCAGCTTTAGCTTGAGCTAACTTATCCTGTTCAGCCTTTACGCGAGCAGCTTCTTCTTTAGCAATTCTTTCTTGCTCTGCTTTAGCCTTTGCAGCTTGTTCTTTAGCAATTCTAGCCTTTTCCGCTTTAGCTTGTGCCAGTTTTTCCTGTTCAGCCTTTACGCGAGCAGCTTCTTCCTTGGCAATTCTTTCCTGCTCGGCTTTAGCCTTTGCTGCCTGTTCTTTAGCGATTCTGGCTTTTTCAGCTTTAGCTTGTGCCAGTTTTTCCTGTTCAGCCTTTACGCGAGCAGCCTCTTCCTTAGCAATTCTTTCCTGCTCGGCTTTAGCCTTTGCTGCCTGTTCTTTGGCAATTCTGGCTTTTTCAGCTTTAGCCTGAGCTAACTTTTCCTGTTCAGCCTTTACGCGAGCAGCTTCTTCCTTAGCAATCCTTGTCTGCTCAGCCTTAGCAACCTTCACAGGTTTCGGGGTAAATGTTTTTGGTTCAGCTTTTTGCTTTTCAACTTTGGCTACCTTAACCGGTTTAACCTTTTCAACCTTAGGCTTTTCAACTTTAGCTACCTTTACAGGTTTCTGTGGTTTAACTTTTTCGATTTTTGTATTTGCATTATCTATATCAAATAAATCGTTATCGTTATTAATATTAGTCTTTGCTTCAGCTTTAGGTTGCTCAACTTTAGCCACTTTGACCGGCTTTTCTTTGGCTACCTTAACAGGCTTAACCTTCTCTACTTTTGGCTTTTCAACTTTGGCAACTTTAACAGGTTTAGGCTCTGCCTTTGCTGTCTTTATTGTTTTTTCAGGTTTAGTCTTAGGTTTTGCGACAGGTTCTTCAGTCTTGTCTATATCAAGAATTTCTTCTTCACGTACAGGTGCGGACTGAACCGATTTATCCTGAACAGTGGCTATTTTTTCTGCAGGTTTGACGTTATCAATATCGTCGATTTCAGGCAAATCTTCTGTTCTTGATGCAACTGTTTCTGTCTTGGATTTATCACGTTTGAAGAACCCGAACCAGCCTACACGTTCTTTCTGAGCGTTAGCCTTGGCAAGTTTTTCTTTGCGTTCCTGTTTTTGTTTTTTTACCATTGCTTTTACGTCTTCAACCTGGTCAATATCCAGATTCGCAACGTTATCCTCAGTAATATCCTGATTTATTTTGTATTTCCTTAAGTGAGGTTTCATTACTTTTTCAACACATTTTGAAGTGTCGTCGGCTTTGTACCCGTTCAGGACGTTTGCTTTTGGCTTTAATTGTTTTTTAGAATTGATGTCTAAGTCCATATCAAGCGAAAAATCGTTGTCGATAACTTTCGCAATAGACATATCAGTGTCAATAGCAGGAGGGATAAATATATTGTCAATAGGGTTATTGCTGTACGCCAAAAGTTTCCTATAATCATAAGATATATAGTTTAAATTGTTTCTTAAATCCGAATTTAATGATATACGCGCAAAACAGTTACTTTGTAACGCAACACATAGTGCGCAAACCACCATAAGTCTAAAAAGCTTTCCCATAAAAATACTATCCTGTTATTATGTACATTATATTAAAAATTAACGACCATGTACAGTTCTTAATTTAACTATAAATTTTAAAATCATTTATATAGTTGATAAGGTTCTTCCCCCCAAAAAAAGCATAAAAAAAATCCCGGTTCTTACCGGGATATTAAGGGGAAACAGGCTTTTGACTCACAAAAGCCTGCAAGGTTAAAAACTGAAGTCTACGACATCGACCTCGTAGTCTTTGTACGTATTTGGTTTATTGTTTTCATATCTTGTCTGATTAATATTTATAGATTTATTGTTTTGAGTACCTCTTCTTTGTATTGCCTCCGTCTTTTTATTGACTGTCTTACTTTCAGGGGTAACTGCCTTCGGCTCAGCTTTCTTTTCGACAGGTTTAGTTTCTGCCTTAGGCTGAGCAGTTTGTACCTTCTGCTGTACCGGTTTCACTTCCGTCTTTTGAGCAGGCTTAGTTTCTGCTTTAGGCTGAACAGTTTGTACTTTCTGCTGTACCGGTTTCACTTCCGTCTTTTGAGCAGGTTTAGTTTCTGCCTTAGGCTGAGCAGTTTGTACCTTCTGCTGTACCGGTTTTACTTCTGTCTTTTGAGCAGGTTTAGTTTCTGCCTTAGGCTGAGCAGTTTTAGCTTTTTGCTGAATAGGTTTTACTTCCGTTTTCTGAGTAGTTTTCTTTTCGGCCTTAGGTTGAGTTTTTGACTTATTAATTCTGTCTTGATCCTGGAAGTCCATATCAGAACTACCCTTTACGCCATTGACACCAGGGATAATTACTCCGTCGTCAAAAGTATCTTTTACAACTCTGGCAGATACGTCAGTATTAACCTTATATGTAATTTCTTTAGGTTGAGCAGGCTGAGCTTTCTGCTGAACAGGTTTTGCTGCAGGCTTGGTTTCAGTCTTAGGTTTAGCCTGTTTTTCTTCTGCTTTTTGCGTAGGTTTTACTTCTGTCTTTTGAGCAGGCTTAGTTTCTGCTTTAACCTCAGGTTTCTTTTCTGCCTTAGTCTGTGCAGGTTTTACTTCAGTCTTTTGAACAGCCTGTTCAACCTTAGGTTCAACTTTCTTTTCGACAGGTTTTTCGACCTTAGTCTGAACAGGTTTTACTTCAGTCTTTTGAATAGCCTTTTCAACCTTAGGTTCAACTTTTTGTTCAGCAGGTTTTTCAACCTTAGGTTGAACAGGTTTCACTTCTGTTTTCTGAACAGGTTTTTCAATCTTAGGCTGAACGGTCTGAACTTTTTGCTGAACAGATTCAGGTTTATTCACTTTTGTTTGAGATTTTTGTGTTTTTGTCTTAACCTGTTGAGGTTTAATCTTATTGACTCTATCCTGGTCTTGGAAGTCCATATCAGAACTTCCTTTCATGCCATTGATACTAGGCATAATTACGCCGTCGTCATAAACATCTTTAACAACTTTAGCAGATACATCTGTATTGTAGTTATAGATAACCTCTTTAGGTTTTTTCTTGAACAGATCACGAATATTAAGTATAAAGTCAGGTTTTTTGCCTTTTTCTTTAACTTTTCTGTCTTTCTTGCCGAATCTGCTTCTGATAGGTTCGATTGTAATATCAGCACGTTTCTTTTCTTTAAAGAACACTCTTCTAGGTTTTGCATCAGTATGAGGCGGTTTGTGTGCAACATTCATAATTTGTCCGAGCATATATCTGAAGCCGAACAATAATGCAGCACCTCTTCTTCCGCCGTTGCGTACAGTAGCCTGTGCATAACCTGAATACTTATCAGCCCAGCGTTTTTGGATACCCAGGCCGTATTCAACATAAGGGTCAAGCGACATTAACGGTGCCTGAACATCGTTAGCTGTCATATGGGTTTTGTCTATAAAGCTTGCAACGATTTTTACTGTTGCATACGGCTGCCAGCCGTTTGCAAGATTACCGATTATCTTAATTCCCGGTACAAAGTGGATAGCACTCAATGTGTCAGAATCAATTGAAACCCCGTCAGAGCTTGTGTAATCAGTAGCATATACCAATGAATATCCTGCGGTCAGTGACGGCTGAATTATTACTTTTCCGCCTGCGAGTTCGATATTATAACCTATTCTGTCTGAGAAACCTGTCATAATAAGGTTAATAGTATCTGTGCCGTAGTCGGTATCACTGTTGTTTATCATCCAGCCTACATTTGCAGTTATGGTATTGAAGAAGTTACCCTTGTATAAGTAACCTATAGCACCGAAAGATACGCCCTGTTGATTTGCTTCAACGTGGGTATAGTGGTAATTATTTCCGTTGTAGGTCATGTAACCGCCGTAAACGTACTTAAAGCCTTTACCCAAATCAATCATATCGCTTTCGCCGCCTGCTACTGTACCGTAGTTAGTGAGCGAAATCTTAGGGCCTCTGTCTAAGTGTACGTGTTCAAAGGATGAATATGATCTTACCCAGATACTCTTTATTTCTTCCTGTATCTGAAGGTAAGCTAAGGTGTCATATTCTTCATTATAAAAATTCCCTGTACCTTCTCTTACGGATTTAGGCAGCATCATGTAAGTATCAGAATGATACATTGCAGCATCGTAGTTCTGAAGCTGATTCATGTATGCAACCTGTTGAGCAATAGGTGCAGCAAGAACTGCAGGGTTGAAGTCCATTGCGTCCCAACCTGTACCCCTATTAAACGTAAAATATCCGTTCTCCGGATGATACTTGACTATATACCTGTATACCTTAGAATACCGTACTTTTTCAATCGGCGTTGTTACGTGTTTCCGTATTTCCGGATCGGCAAAATATACCCACGTCTTTTTCTGTTTGGCATCGGATAATAGCCGCATCTGGCTGACGATAAGCTTTCCGCTTATGCTTCCGTAATCGTCTGCCGTTATTCTGTCCATTGTTGCATTGAATAAATCAACATCTACTTTTACTTTTGTTTTACCGCTCATTGAGAACTTCTCGAAATCGGTTGTTCCGACAGAACCGTTTATAAGATTTAAAGTTCCGCCTTTTGCAGTGAAGTCGGTACCTGAAAGGTTACTGTCATCTCCCATATTAAGAGAAGTACCGCTCAGGGTAACAATAGCATTTTCGATGTTGTTGTTAAGATTAACATTGCCGCCGGAGGTGCCGGTAATATTTACTTTGTAACCGTCGTCACCTGAGATTTTGTCGTTCATGTTAATAGTACCGTTGCTTTGTGCGTTAAGAGTTACGGTAGCATCGTTTGCGGCATATATAGCATTGCTTTCGCCGTTTGCCGTATTGCCTTCAAATGTGCTTGAACCGTCTTTTGCAGTAACATTAACATCGACTTCGGTGTAAATAGCACCGCCCTTTCCGTTGGTAGTGTTGTCTTTAAAGTCAACATTAACAAGATCAACATTAGCTTCCTGAGAAACATACATAGCACCGCCGTTACCGCCAGAGCTGTTGCCTGAAAGTTCTGTGTCATTCAGGGTGATAGTGCCGTTTGTTGCGTAAATAGCACCACCGTTGCCATCAGCTGAGTTGTCGTTAATTTTAGAGTTGTATGTTGTAAAGCTTGCAGTGTTGTTTGCTATGCTTACAACTGAGCCGTTTGTAGCTGTGTTTGCATTCTTGACTTCAATGTCTTTCAGAGTAATCGTTGAAATCGGGTTATTCAGCTTGAAGACTGAATGTCCGTTGGCATTGATTACCCCGTAATCAGAATTTGAACGATTGTAAATTGTCATAATTGATTCCTGAACCATTTCGTCAAGATTTTGAGTCAAGACGTATTCAGTGTCGGTATCAAAGATGAAATTCTTAATCATGTGAACAGGATTGCTGTCATTCATCATGGCATTAAGTGTATCTTGCCAGCCTGTAATTATTACGCTGTCATTAGCCGTATCGGTTGTGCCCAGCGCAATAGATTCAGCTAAAACAGAACTGTTGTACATCGTTGCCTGTACGGTAGATACCTGTTTTGACTGAAGCTTGCTAATGTCAAGGGTCAAGCCGTCAGCGTCTTTCAGAACCTGAACAGTTGAACTGTCAGAAGTAGGAGCTTCAATAACGCTGATTTCTGCAAGGTTAATAGTACCATTTCCGTTATTTGAGGTAAATGTATCAGCTGTCTCGTTTGCCAAGTCGACATCAACCGAGAAGTTTACATTATTACCCACGTCTAAATTGTCAAGGGTATGATTCTCTATCTCACCGTTAATCGTTGTTACGTCAACGTTTGATACAGATATGTTACCCGCATTGTTGACAGAGTTGTATAACCCTATCTTTCCGGTGCCGTCCCCGGTCATTTCAACGTTATAACCGCTTGCACCGTCTACATTGTCGTGCAGATTGATTCTGCCTTTGTTTTTAGCGTTGAGCGTTAAGGTTGCAGAATCGTTATCAACATAGATAGCATTGTCATTTTGAGTGCCAGTGCTGTCTTCTGTGTAGTTGTCAACGATTTCAACATTGTCGCTGTCCGCTACTAACTGGATGGATTGTTTTGCATAAATTGCACCTCCTTTTGCTTCTGAGCCCGCGCCCTGGGTTACTGCCGAATTGCCCCTGAACGAAGTGTTCGTCAGAGTCATTTCGCTGTTCGCATATATAGCACCGCCTAATGCATCAAATTGTGATAGTGTTGAGTTGCTTTCAATGTTTAGGTTGGATAAAGTGATTGAAGCATCAGATGTGGTGTTATATATAACAGAACCAACAGTTGATTGAGCTCCTGTTATAGTTACATCGGAAATATTAAGAGTTGTCTGGATTCGGTTAATTACGAACCCGGAAAATGAATTGAATACAATACTGTTGCTACTTTTGTCTTGTCCTGTGATAGTAAATGTACCCGGAGAGGTTACACCCATATTTTCTTCGAGAGTTGCTGTTTCGCCTGGAGTAAAGGTATAAGAACGATTTGCGCCGGTTGCTTGGTTGATTTCAGGTAATGTTTCTGCGTAGGAAAAAGAGCCGCATGAAATGGCAAGAAAACCAAAAACAAGCAGCATACGAAAAATTATGCTTAATTTCCCCAAAAATTTAGTATTCAATTTTAACCTTGTAGCAACTCTTAAATTTCCCCAGGATTACGTAAATATACTAAATCCCAATAGTATTATCACAAATTGAGCACAAGATGTCATACTCTATATAGATGATTTTTGCGGGTTTTCAGCAGGGTGAGCAACGAAGTTGCAAAACTCACAAAATATTTCCTCCCCCTATTACATAGGGGGATGGATAGGGTGGGGGTTCACACATTTACCCTCTAAATATAACTTACTTAATAATGAGTTGACAGGAAACCATGTCTATTGTTGAATAAGAGAGGGGTAAGGTATAATTTCATTAGCCGAATTATACAACCTCGCAAGTATAAATAGCAGACCGTTATCGGGAATAAGTAAGGGTTCTTCGATAGAGTTGAACGGATTTGTTATTTTAGTAGTAAAAACGGTGTGTTTACAGTCACGCCGGCAAGAAAAAGGAGAAAATAATGCCTACAATTAACCAGTTAGTACGTCAAGAACGTAAAAAACTAACAGACAAAACAAAATCTCCTGCTTTGATGAATTGTCCTCAAAGACGTGGAGTATGTACAAGGGTTTATACAACAACCCCTAAAAAACCAAACTCAGCGCTCAGAAAAGTAGCCAGAGTAAGATTGACTAACGGATTTGAAGTTACTTCTTATATTCCGGGTATTGGACACAACCTCCAGGAACACAGTGTTGTTCTTATCAGAGGTGGTCGTGTTAAGGATTTACCTGGTGTACGTTATCACATCGTTCGTGGTACTTTAGATACCGCAGGTGTTGCTAACAGAAACCAAAGCCGTTCTAAATACGGTGCTAAAAAAGGAGGTAAGAAATAATGTCAAGACGTTCTAAACCGGAAAGACGTATACCGGCTCCGGATCCAATATATAACAACGTAGATATTTCAAAATTCATTAACAGAATTATGCGTCGTGGTAAAAAATCACTCGCTGAAAGAATTTTCTACGCAACTTTAGAAAAGATTAAAGAAAGAACAAGCGAAAACCCAATCGAAACTTTCCAAAAGGCTTTGCAAAATGCAACTCCGTTGTTGGAAGTTAAGGCTAGACGTATCGGTGGTTCTACTTATCAGGTACCTATCGAAGTTAAGGCTGACAGAGGATTCGCTCTTGCTTCTTCCTGGTTGATTGAATCAGCTAAGAAAAGAAGCGGTAAATCTTTCATCGACAAATTGACTAATGAGCTTATGGACGCTTCAAACGGTCAGGGTGCTGCATGTAAGAAACGTGAAGATACCCACAAAATGGCTGAAGCTAACAAGGCATTCGCTCACTACAGATAAGAAGCTTATCAAAGAGACCTCAATTCCTGAGGTCTCTTTTTTCATTTTTTGGATTTGTATTTATGAAAATTATTAACTGTCACAAACCTGATTTCAGGATTGGTATCAATTATATGGGGAAAAAATCTCAAACAGGCAGCTCCATTGATTTTATGGAGGAATGTTGTATGTTTCGTGATTTGGATAACAAAATCAGCAACGAAATTTTTATGAAAAATGTACTCGGTATCAGTCCCAAGAAGTAAATGAAAGAAGTTATTCTGTAAAAATATTTTTGGTATCATATAGATATGAGCACAAAGAATTATGTATATATATTTTTAGCAGGATTATTATGTTTTGCCGTTTTTGCGGCACAACCTGTAAGTGTTCAGGCTTCAGTTACCGTAACTGACGAGATAGAACAGCAGGCTTCACAGACAGAGGAAAAACCTGTGAACGAGTTATCTGTTCCTCAACCGACAGAGGTTGAGCCTGTTTCAAGTGAGGAAATGGTGCCGGAGGGTGAAAGTACAACCGAAAATACTGATGAAGAGCAGAAGGTTGCTGATGAGGAAACAAACAAGCAGGAAGAGATATCTGTACAAACTCCGAAGTGTGTGCGCACCCCTGTTGAACCTGTTGTTCAGAAACCTGTACAAGAAAAGAAATCGATACATTTATCGTTGTCAAAAATTTTCAATAAGTTCAGCGACTTTTTCGCTAATTTGCCGTTTGATAAGGTAGCTGAATTTAAAGATACGGTTCTTCAGCACTTGGAATCAAACAGATTTTTCTGTAAGTTGTGTCCAAAACAGGTAGAAGAGAATAAACAAATTGTCGTGACAAAAGAGTTTGCGCCGTATTATTTCTTGTATCCCGAAACAAATAATTGTCTTGAAAAGATAGCTTTTCCTGACAGGATAACTAAGCCGGAGGAGTTTTTGCCGTACAGTTATATGATTAAGAACCCTGATATAAAAATACAGGCATCAAAAAATACGGTCACTCCGCAGGGAACAACGGATATATGGGTTTTGGCGAATGCTCCGTCACCAAAAATAGAAGTGATAGGAAAATCTATGTATGCAAAACTTGTTATAGATATCCGAAACAACACTTTGTATAAATATGATAAAGAGGGTTTTCCTCTGAAAGCATATCTTGTGGCAACAGGTGCGAGGGGAACAAGAACAATGCCCGGGTTGAGAGTGGTTACTTATAAAGAACATTTCCCGTACGCCGGTGCACCTGACAGTAAACGTGCGCTGGATCCGTATTCTTACGGACCGTATATTATATTTATGAATGTGGTTGACCCGAAAACAGGCAGACAATATGTCGTGGAGCAGCTTCTTCATGGCAACGGGAATGAGTATAGTATAGGCAAGAAGGTTTCGCACGGCTGCGTGAGAACGAATAACAAAGTTATGAGATGTGAGCTTTCAAAAGAGGTCAAACGCGGCGACTACGTCCTGCTCATCAACCCCGATGTGATTTAGTCAAATAACGTAATTTAGTATAATAATATTTTAAGTTGCTTGTTTTGAAAATTTAATATCCGGTAATATTATTGCATACTCTTTTTCCTGTTCATCATTTTGTTTTTTCCAGTACACAATAAATCTGATGTAAGCATCTGTAATTTTATATCCTTGATCTGTTAAATTTTTAATTTTATTTCTGCAAGATTCTGAAAATCTTAAAATTTTTGTTTCTTGTTCATTATAATTAACTAATAAATAATCTTCGGAATATATCAATTTGTTTCCACTTCTTAATCTAGGGATAATTTTTTGTTTGTATTTAAAATAATCTAAAACAACATCTTTATGTGTTAGCTGTAATATTATATCATTTGGCTGGCTATATATATTTTCGTCAAAATCAGAGATTACCATATCAGATTGTTTAAATGGTTCAAAAATATCATCATTATAATGTATTAAAAGATTATTTCTAGCACGTGTTAAACCGACATATATTTTTCGTTTATTTTCATCTGTTGACGGAGAATTATTCGCCATTAACAGATAGACATTATCGAATTCGTGGCCTTTTGATTTATGAATTGTTGAAATTGTGATTACTCCGTGTTCATTGTCATAAAAATCTTCAAATTTTGCTTCAGCGAAGAAAGTTTCTAAATCACTATAATATTTAGTAGGGCAAGTTTTTTCAAAATCATTTAGCATTTTTAAAATAATAGGCAAATTATTGCTATTCTTAAAAATTTTCTGTAATTGAAATTTTATATCATTCCATAATTTATCAGTAATTTGAACCGGATTATTATTTTTATTTAAAAACCACATTATAAATCTAATTTCTTGTAAATATGATAGATTAAATCCATCAAGTGATTGTATTAATCTTGCCGGGATCCTCTTTTTATTAAGAATTCCCAATATTCTCAGTGCTTCATCATTAGTTTTTGTTAGAATGCATGTTGATCCTGAGAGTTTGTCTTTTATAAGAGATTTGACTAATGGTTCTTCAATATTTCTAGTAACATATTTGACTAGTTTTACCTGCCCCCCGCTTTTATCAGTGATACAATCTGAATCTTTCATGCGGTTTTGTATTGTGTTAGAAAATTTATTAGCAAATTGTACTATATTATTACAACTTCGGTAATTATTAATCATTTCATATTTTTTCGCACCATATTTGGTTATGAGTTCTTTTAAATATTTTGAATTTGATCCTCTAAACTCATAAATATTTTGGTCATCATCTCCAACTGCAATCAAACGCATACTATCGTTATAATTTATCAGAGCTTCAATTAAAGAGAAATCTTCTTCAGACATATCTTGTGCCTCATCAATTACCAAAACGGCTTTTGATATTCTTGATGGTTCAACTTCACCATTATTAATTAAATTAACAGCATCTCTAACAATAGTATCTGATTTTTCCAAAGAACCAGGTTTACCCAAAATATCAAAACAGTATGAATGGAAAGTTTTTATTTCTACATAAGCAGCACTGGAGCCTATTAAACTATACAATCTTTTTTTGAATTCAATGGCCGCTGCACGAGAAAATGTAAGCATTAATAATTGTTCGGATTTAATATCTTCAAGAGTAAGCAAAGAAGCTAATTTATGGACTAAAACTCTTGTTTTACCACTTCCCGGGCCAGCGGCGACAACAATAAACCTTGATTTATCATCTTCTATAATTTCTTTTTGTTTGTTAGAGAGCGTTCCGAACAGCTTTTTATATCTGCCCGGAGTCATATTTATTTGAATTTCTCTATCTCTTCCTTTAAAATATTTTTCTATAAATTCTTTATAATCTAGTTGAAAATAATCTTTGATAAATTCTATTGCTTTTTTGTAGTTTCGAACCAAAATATTTAATAATTCTCCAATTATATGAATTTGTTGTATTTTTTGTTTGTAATAATTGTCTAAAAATTTATAATCATCTTTCTTATATTTTATTTTATTATCTTTAATCAAACGAACAATTTCTAAACAGTGATAGGAAACTAAAAAGCCACCTTCTAACGATAGTGCTTGTATGCGATGTAACCATAACAACGCATTTTCAATATCTTTTATATCTATTTCAAATAGGCGTAATAAATTATTTTGATATGCATTCAAAATTTCAACTGTTGAAAACTGAATACAAGAATTTGTATCATTTGTTTGATTTTTCTTTGATAAGTATTCAATAATAAAATTACCTATATTAACACGCTTGTTATATAAATCTCTTATTTCTTCTATATTTTTTGCCAATATAATTTCAGTTTTTT
>JAILHQ010000034.1 GCA_024695725.1 Cyanobacteria bacterium RUI128
TTTTTATTATATATAGTGCAGGTTTCCAAGAGTTCGAGAGACATGTGAGCAGAGTGCGAAGGTCTTTTCTTTGGAAGAAACATAGTTTCTGAAAAGAAAAACCGTAGACACGTTTAACGCGAACAGGTCAAGACAGAAGTTGAAAATGAACGAATACCCAAAATTTTATTCAAATTGCTAAAACGCAAACTACAAAAGGATTTTCGCAAGTTCGAGAAGGTTTTAGTTTTATACAAAATTTGTGTTCTTCTTATTTCTTCATTCATATATTTTATGATAATATTTAATGGAAGGAGTATTATATATGAAACCAAGTGAATTTAAATTATTAAATCTACTTTCAAATAACGATGTTACTTTTTTCATTCCACCATATCAACGTAACTATGAATGGACGGATGAACAATGTGAAGTATTTCTAAATGATGTAATAAAAACATATAAATTGAATGATTCTGGAGATACAGCAGAACATTTTTTTGGATGTATTACATATTTTCAAACAAAATCAGTTTTTGGACAACCTAATAAACTTGTATTAATTGACGGACAACAACGTATTACTACGGTTATGCTTTTTCTTGCTGCACTTAGAGATATTTTCAACACAAATGAAGATGAATTAGGTCATTTTATAGATTCAAAATACCTTAAAAATGATAATGTCAAGGGTGATACAGAATACAAAATAAAATTAAAACAAGTTGAAACCGATTGGGCAGTGTACAGTAATATAATATTGTCTAAACAATTAAATGAAAAAGAAAAAAATTCTTCTATATATAGAAATTATCAATATTTCAAAAATAAATTACTTACATACCAAAAGGAAGGATACGATTTAAGTGCTTTAATAGAAAAAGGATTAGATAAATTCAGCCTTATAACAATACAATTAGATCCTGAACAAAACAAATGGGAAAATCCACAGGAAATATTTGAATCAATGAATTCTTTAGGGAAGCCTCTTTCACTTGCTGATCTCGTGCGTAATTATTTACTGCTTGGATTAAATGCTGATGAACAAGATAAACTTTATAACAATTATTGGATTCACATTGAAAGAGTAATCCCAGGTCAAGTATCTAATTTTATAAGAGATTATATGCAAGGCATTGAAAAACAATCTTTTCCAAAGGCTACAGAAAGTAATTATAAAACCTTATATGGTTCTTTTAAACATATTTTTGAGAAATTAGACTCTACTAATTTATTAAGAACATTGTCTGAATATTCGAACATTTATTCATTCATTATTAACGGTGAATCAACTGGTGAACAAAAAGTTGATAACGAACTGAAAGATTTAGGGAAATTAAATGTTACAACTGCATATTCTTTCTTATTATTTACATTGTATGAATGGAAAAATAAAAATTTTACAACACAAGATGTTGTAGATATTTTGCATACTTTTAAAATTTATTGCTTGCGTAGGCGATTACTTGGACTTGCATCCGCAGAAAATAAAAATTTTCCTATGTTAGTTAAAAAAATACCGCAACTTATCAATAGTGCAGACAAACAAAATGAAATGTTTAAAATCCTTTCTGATCAAGAAAGTAATTTAAGATTACCTAATGATATTGAAATAGTAAGAACATTAGAAAATATGAATTTTTACAACTTCAAATATTGTAAGTTCTTCCTTTCATTAATAGAAGAAAAAATAACTAAATGCAGACCAAATCAAGAAGATGAGAATCTTCAGATTGAACATATTATGCCACAAAAATTAAGTGAACAATGGAAGAAAAATTTAGGAAATGATTTTGAAACGATTCACCAAGAATTAGTTCATACGATTGGGAATTTGACTTTAATAAGACATAATAGAGAATTAGGTCAAAAAAGTTTTGAAGATAAAAAAGAAATATATAAAAACAATGCAGGATTACAAATAGCACAAAATGAAATTATAGATAAAGATAAATGGGATGCTGACACCATAAAACAAAGAACTTCTTGGATTTCGAATTTTTTGGTTGAGAAAGTCATCCCAATCCCTCTTGAAATGAGAAAAACAAACAATTTTAGACTAAAAGAAGGTCGAGGATTATCATTCCAAGAACTTCAACTAATTGGTTTGGATATTTATTTTGCAGATGATCCAAGTATTAAAGTACGTGTTGTAGGTGATAAAGAAGTAGAATTTGAAGGGAAAATTTGGAAATTGTCCCAAATAACGCGAGAATTATATACGAGAAGAGGAACGGTAAATGCGTCGGGGTCATATCAAGGTTCTCGTTATTGGAAATATGATGATGTATTATTGTATGACATTGTTTAATAATGTGTAAAGCAAGCTCATTTGTTTAAATATATTTAACAGAGCGTTTGTTTCCCCTTTCGTTTAAATAATATTTCATACATCTGTCAAAATATACAACATCTTTTATGTTATCAATATCAAAGAAAAAAGTTCGAAGATTGTTGCTTATCGCCCACCATTAAAAAAAGAGGTCATTAAGACCTCTTTTTTGTTGTTATTATTAATTTTTACAAGTTTGAGAAGGTTTTTTAATTGGTGCAAAAATTCACCTTACTGCTATACAATTCGTAAGGTTTTTGTTCTTATCCGGCAAATAAATTCTTTTTTATGTTTTATACCAGTATGATTTTACCGGTATCATTTTCTTCAGCCAACTTATATTTGCAAAGGCGCGGTGCAGGCATGCAAAGCGTATGTCCGCGCGGGTTTCAGCCTGATACTGTTTCTTTTAAATCAACAAATCTGTTAACAAAATCTTCCGATGAGATTGCAGAGGCTGTGATTTCTGCGGTTGAGGATGAGGATAATTATATCGCACAAGGCAAAGAGGGAAAGGTTTACAGAATACCTGACACTGAATATTGTGTGAAAATTTTAAGGGGTTCTGATCTGAATTATAAAGATTGGAAGAAGAATGTTTATCCGTCAGAAGAGGTTAACCATATAATGGCAAAGGCCGATAACGGTGATGTCATTATGCGTTATATAGAGGGCGAAACCCTTCATTACGGCAAGGAGCCGGAAGTGATTTATGATTTGCCGGAACAGTCTTTCAGAAGGTTGTTAAAACAAATCTGTAACGCAAATAAGAAGCACATGGTTTTTGACAATAACCCGCCAAACATCATATATAATGCAGAGGACAAATCGCTTACCGCGATAGATTTTTACGATGAAGATTATGAGCGTTGTTATGAGATATCACCATTTTCTCAGGTCTTTAAATGCTTGAGGGCGAAATCAACATCCGCTGAGGATAAGCAACTTAACAGAAAACTTGGCGGGAAATTACTCAATATAATCGTTGATGATTTATCAGCCCAAAAACCGTTTGAAATTTTTATGAATCAACGAGATATAAACAACCTTTTCAATGATATCAGCTGGTCGCAGTCGTTGGATCTTCCGCCTCAGTTCAATATTCTGCAACAATCGGTAAATTCCTTATATGAAATGCGAAACGGTAAACTCAGAGGGCGATGCACTCCGCAGGATATGAATCGTGAAATGAAGATTTCAAAATGTTTAATAAATCAGATTTTATCGGAATAAAGAATTTCTGTGTTACAAATTGCCCCAAAAAACGTTTTGAAGATGTTATAATATCTGCAGGGAAGGAAAATAATGGATTTAAACAACAACTGTTCAACATCTTTTACCGGTACAACAAAGATTTATGCGATATCTGATTCGCATCAGGAAACCCGTAAAACGAGTGCGTTTTTATCGAAAATTCTTGACGAATCAAGGCGAAACAATAACGTGCTTTTCCTGAATTGCGGGGATATCTTTAAGGGAATATACCCGAAAACGATGGAGCGTGACTGCTATCTTAAACTGAAAGAGGCTAACCCTGATATTGAAATGGTTATGACTCTCGGGAACAACGATTTTGGGTTCAATAAAGACGGTCTGGACTATCTTATTGATACGGTAAAAACCTTCTCAGATAAAGGTATTAAGACTGTTTGCGCAAATATTTTTGACAAAGACGGGAACCGCCCCGAGTGGCTTGAACCATACACTATTATTGAACGTGATGGTGACAGAACGTTCGTAACAGGGTTCTGCATAGACAATATCAACACCGCAAAATTCGGCATTGTGCCGAAGAAACAGGAAGAGGTGCTTGATGAGATTTGTTCTGCTATAAAGCAAGAAAAACCTGATAATGTCATTATCCTGAATCACGATTATATGCCTGTAAGTAAAAACCTTGTAAAATCGTGCAAAGATAAGGGTGTTGATGTTGATATTATAATCGGGGGACACGACCATGAGTTCGTTCAGCCTGACAAGAAGCTTAATATTTATTATCCGCAGTCGTTTAGTGACTCTATGTATCAAATGAATATTGTTAATAAAAAAGGCAAAAAGTCTGTTGATGGCGTCAAAATGGTTAAGAGTGACGGGCTTGACATAAAACCAGAGTTCGAAACAGAAATCAGCAGTTATGAGGAAGAAACAGGGCTGTTAGACAGTATTGCACCAAGTACGTTAAATCTTGAAAAGCGTTATTCAAAACCTTGTTCACTCGGCAGTTTTCTGGCTGATGAGATGAAGAAAACGGCTGATGCTGATATAGGGTTCTTTTCGACGGGTTTCCTTATGAAACCAATGCTTTACAAAACTGACAGCGAAATCACAAACTATGATTTTAAAAAAACAATTATCGCAGAAACCCCGATAAAAAAGGTCGAATTATCCGTAAGTGATTTGAAAGAAGTTTTTCAGCACTCGCTGAAGAATAACGGCTACGGGAGCAGTAACCCTAAGTTCCTGCAATGTTCGAACAATGTAAGACTTCAGGGGAAGGATAATCCTGCGGGTAAAACGTGGGAACTGAAACAGATATTTATCAATGATAAACCGCTTTTAGACAGCAAAGGCGAACCGTTTGAACCTGACAAAAAATATACCTGTGTAATAGATTCTTATATCGCAGACGGCGGACAGGGCTTTTCTGTTCTTCAGCAGAGAGAAAAACAGGATGTTGTCATTGACGGAACTTCCGTAAAGATTAACGAAGTGCTTATGAACGGGCTGAAATCCGCACCTGAGAAGTATGAAAAAGGTGCTGATTATCCTTCGTTCAAGATAGATGAATTATAAATTATTCTTCGCTCAGAGAATCTCTGATTACACGGATTCTTGTATCTTCAGCTTTTTTGAGGATGAACGGGTCTGATTCTTTACTTTTGATATCTGCAATGACTTCCATCTTATCCCCGAACGAATATTCTTCTGTCGGAACAAATCTAATCTTGTGTAACAGTCTGTCGTTGATGTGATAGTTATTTCTAGAGCTGAGTTCTTTTGCCTCAGTTACGATACGTTCTTTCGGAAGCAGGTGAACATAACTTGCGAGGTGTTCTTCAACTTCAGGTAAGACTGTTCTTTTTGCTACGTCATAATATTTTTCTACGATTTTAGGGTTAACAACCGCTTTCGGCACATTAACGTCATCAAATCGTTTTCCGTCCTTCATAGAAAGCAGTGGAATTTCGTTCATCAATACCGTCTGAGTGGTAGGGTTTTTGCGCTTCATAAGTGTTTCAAAAAGCGCTAATGCGTCTTCCTCCGGTAAATACTTCAACGCATAACCGATAGCCTGATCAACGAGCGGTTTATTGAAACTCAGACATTTCCCGATGAGCAGTTTTTGTTCTTCTGCAGGGAAGTGCTTCAGTGAAAGTGCCAAACCTGCTTTTTTTTGGGTATCGTCTAAACCTTTCCTGTGCAGCATCTTGCTCCATTCCTGAAATCTGAAGTTTTCAGGAGCAGCTTTGATTTTTTTGAGCACATATCTTGCTGTCTTACTTTGGTTCTTTACTCTGTTAACAACCCTTGAACCGCCTTCATCAATGCTGAACCCGTACAATCTGTTATGTCCGACGTCACAGTTAACAATATCAATATTCCTTACTCCGTAATCGTACGGGTCGATAATTTTTTTAGGTCGAGGAGTTGTACTGTCAACATATCTGTCGATCAGATATCCGTTATTGATATCCCCGCAATAAAATTTATTCAGCTGAGTATTATTACCTACTTGTTTTTTCCAATAGGTTGCGATGTTTATTTCAGAATAATTGCCGTGGCATTTGTATTTGTGCCATTCAGGTGTCGTATCAACCATGTGAAAAACCTTGTAACAGAATCTGTCACCATTAGCCGGGTCTTGCACCCCTTCCATTAAGAATGCTTTTTTATATTCTCCGCCGCCGAGGTATTTTAAATCAAATTTTTCAGGTTCGTCCAAAACCCCATGTTTTGTGAGTGTTTCACGCATTCTTTGAACAATACTGTTAGGACGTCTGTTTGTACGTTCTTCAACCGGTGCGTTAAGTCCCGGTTTATAGCCTCTGAGTTCGTTTGCACAGTCTTCAAACATGGTCAGAATTTCTTTTATTCTGCCTTCTCTGTTGTCTAAAGGCAGTCTGTCAAATATCGCAGGCGGAAGTTCGCCTACTCTTGTGTTTTTATCCCCTCTTGTCGAAAGCAACTCCAGTGCATTCTTTTTTCCGTCAATAAATATTCTGTGACCTATGTTCTTGTTTAACCCCGTAAAACCTGTTCGGTTGTTCGTTGATTGAATTCCTGATATGTACATGTAAATACCTCATTTGAGTGCGCATTTATATAATGCTCCTCAAAAATATATTTGCTATTTTAAATCAGGACTTCACAAAAGATTTTTGTAATGATAGTATATTTTGTATGAAAAAGTTTTTGGTTCAGACAGCAGTTTATACGGCGGTTTTTATAGTGCCTCTGGCATTTCGCACACTGCATATTAACTATCCGTTCGTGGACGGAATGATACGTTCCATACCGTTCATATTTATCCTGCTTATGATACTGAATGTGATAGGTCTTGTGTGTGTAAGACTGCTTATTCCGTATCTGAGTTTTATTGACGGAAAAGATGTCGTAGATACCTGGGAAGAACAGGAAAAAATCAGAAAAACAAAAACGTATAAGATACTGAATACTCTGACAGATGTGCTTGTGTTCGGTCTGCTTATAATAAACGGAATGAGGGGTACTCTAATATTGGCGTGTCTTGCGTGGCTGTCGAAATATACGTTTAAAATAAGTATGCAAACCTTTGTGGATAAGTTTCAGGTGTAGCAAAAATAAAACTTGCAAAAACGGTTTTATGTGATATTCTTGTTTATACAAAGGCTAAGCCCTGGTAGCTCAGCTGGATAGAGCAACCGCCTTCTAAGCGGTAGGTCATGCGTTCGAATCGCATCCAGGGTAAATAAAAATAAGGATGGGTAACACCCATCCTTTATTTTTATACCTGGGCGACCCGACCGCACCATCCATTTGCTTATTCTATAATATTCAAATTTCGTTAATATCTTACGAAAACAATAATTAATTGTTTTCTAGACGCAAATGGAGTCCTTGTTCGAATCGCATCCAGGGTAAATAAAAAGAGATAGGTTAATTCATATCTCTTTTTATTTCTATCCTCTGGACAATGAGAACGTTAGCGTTCGACAAGCCGAGCAAAGGCACGAACGAAGTGAGAGTCGAAACACGACTCGGCGGAAACGTTGAGTTTTCGACGGGAGGGGGAGCGGTGCCGTTTAACGCGAGGCGCAGTTTTGATTTATCAAAAATCGCATCCAGGGTAAATAAAAATAACAGAGATGGGTTCTACCATCTCTGTTGTATTTATATTTTATTTTAATTCTTTCTATATCCGCATTTAGGACATACCCCATCCTGATTTAAAGCGATTCCGCATAATGGACAACGATCCATTGTTTTATTGACTTTGTATTCTTCAGTTGCAGCATTGTCCCCGCTTGTGAATGTTATTTTAGAAATATTTAATTTATTTTTTAATAGTTCATACACAATTTTTATCATTCCTTCAACCGTCATAGTCTCTTTTGTTACTATTAAACGACAATCCGGATATGCTGTTACGAGTTCCGTTTTAAATGCTTCTCCTTTATTTGTATTTTGTGGAGCACCATTTTTAATACCTTGTTTTTCATAAACTTCAAGTACAGCAGGCAGTAATGGATCATCCTCTCTTAAAATAAGTGCGTGATCAAAATTCTTTAGTATATTCCAGGCAGTTTTTTTGATTTCATTACAAGGGAATACCATGTTTACTCCCATATTTACACTGTCTTCAACTTCAATAGTCAAAACTCCTGTGTGACCATGAAGATACTGTGCTTCACCTTTAAAACCGTAAAAACGATGTGCATATTGTAAATCAAATGTTGTAATGGATTTCATAATTGTTCTCCTTTCTTATCAGAATGTATTCTACATTTTTTAATAACAAATTACAATCGCGAATGATTAAAATAAATGACTATTATTTTATAGCCAAGTTCTGAACTCGCCAACTTAGAGGTAAATATTAAAAGAGTTATCCTGCCAATTCTTCTATCAAAAATTTATCCGAGTTCTTGTCTTAGTTTTATTACATTTTGAAAATGTTGATTATTTTGAATATCATAAATTTTTGCTAATGCCCACTCTGCTGTTTGCAGAGCATTTGCTTCAGAAATTTTTCCTGACGCACAATGTGATTTTAAATTTTTATCTATAACATTATAAACCTTAATCAAAGTCTTATTATCAAGTCTGCGATGTGGAAACATAAAATAATTCGCGATTCCGCAGGAATTATAATCTAAAGTATGATAAAGTGAATCCAGAATATTTTCTGTATGATGCAATTCATAGTCGAGATTGGTTATTACTTGTTTTTTTGAGCCCATACGATAAACATGTGTTCTGATTGTTTTATAAACATCTTCGGAAATTCCCAAAGCCTTTAAATCTTCCATTGTCGCCAATTTATTAACAATGTCTCCCATATATCCCTTAACTTCAGATGGTTTTATACCAAGAGTATGAGCGGTAAGTTTCCAATCAACATATTTGATACCTATGTTTTTTAGCGGGTTTTGGAGTTTTAATGGTCTGACATCTATCATTTTTTCATATTCAACACCTGAAATCTTTTCTTCAGCCAAACATTTAATTTTTTCGTGGTTTTCCTGCAGAAATTTTATTTTCTCAGTTTGAGTTATTTTATTTGAAGTCATAATTTCGCGGACCTTGTATAAATCAAGAGGCCCTGCAGGTTTAATTGAATTTATTTTGCCAACGGATATATTCATATGAGTATTCTATACATTTTAACTTAATAAATCAATATTTTATTTATATCCTCCGGATGATGAGAATGTTAGCGTTCGATAAGCCGAGCAGAGCCGAAGTTTCGGTAGGGTGATGATACACAAAGTGTGGCAAAACCCACGTTTTGCGACCGGCCGAATAATTCGGAAGATTTTTGTGTTAGAATTTTTATACAAAATTTGATAAAAAAGAGTGGGGTGTTTATGAAGAAAATATTTATTTTAATTGCGATTTTAGCCGTATCGTTCGCTAATATTGCCAATGCAAAAGTTGTTTCAAATGAAAAAATTGATAAGGCAAAAGTTAAAACTGCAACAAAAATCATTACCGAACTGCAGAATGATATGCAGTCGTTTACTAAAAACGGTTCAGGGCCGTTTGTTGCAGCAATATATGATGACAAAGGAAACCTTGTCGTGAAAGTTGCAAATTCGGTTGTGAACGAACATTGTTCAAATAACCACGCGGAAATGAACGCAATAAAAGCTGCGGAAGAAAAACTTGGTACTTACGATTTAGCCCCATATAACCTGAAACTGTACGTTACTGCAGAGCCTTGTATAATGTGTGTCGGCGGAATAATGTGGTCAGGCATAAAAGAAGTATATTACGGTGTTCCGTCAAAAACCGTTGAAAAAATTACAGGGTTTGACGAAGGGTTCAAACCGCAATGGTTCAGAGAGTTCAAAAAACGCGGCATTATTGTCTATGGCAATATAGAGCCAAAACTCGGTGAAAAAGAGTTGCGCAGATATGTCAAAGCAGGAAAAGAAGTTTATAAACCGTCAAGATAGTTTTCTTATTCAGTGACCATTGCATTTTTTATTGTTTGGTTAATGAAATCTTCGTCTAACTCTTCGGCGTATTGAGAATGTTCCACAACGTTATTGGCTACAAAATTGATAAAGGACTTAATTCTTTCCTTGTCTTTATCTGATGCTGTGCCGTTTTTGATTTGCATCAATGCGTATAAAAAGTCTTCCTGCAAATCAGAATTTTCAATAAGTCCTTCTGTTATTTGTTGTTGCAGAATCTCATTAGTCTTTCTTAATTTCTTCTGAGCGAGTGCTATTTGCAGCTGGACAGAAACTCTGGCAATAACTTCGTCAGGTTTTATAGGCTTTTTGATATAATCAACAGCGCCCATTGCCAAACCTCCTGCAATATATTTTGCATCAGTCAGGGTGCTTACAAAAATAATCGGAATATTCCTTGTTTCGGCATCCTTTTTAAGCATCTTACACAGCTTTAAACCGTTAACCTCTGGCATATTTATGTCTAAAAGAATTAATGCAGGTTTTGTGTCCTTGATGATATCAAAAGCAAATTTCGGGTTTACGATAGTATCTGTTTTAAAACCTGCTTTTGTAAGAACCAGATCAAGCAGTTTTACGTTGGTTTCGTTATCATCAATAATCATTATTTTATTTGTCATTTTACACCTCTTAAAAATCAATCAGCAGCAACTCGTCAAGAAGTTCTTTCGCTTTTTCTATCTCTTCTTCGCTGTAGGAAGCCTTATCTCTTAGTAAAGTATTCAGTGCTCTGGACGGAACGGATATTTTATCTATTCTCAAATTAGCGCTTGCACCTGCAATAGAATGGGCAAGCTCATTTACCTGAGCATAATTCTTTTCTTCCCAATACGATTTCAGCAATACCTTTTGTTCCCTGAAATCTTTAAAGAAGGTTTCTAATAAATCTTCTATATCTTCTTTATCTAAGCCAAGTTCGGAAATCAAAAGATTTACTATTTCCTCTTTAGCATTATCACTCTTAGTATTATCACTTTTTTCATCGGTTTGCTCTTTAACATCTAAATATTTATTCAATTTTGAAACTATATTATCCATTTTTACAGGTTTTGTAATGATATCGTTCATTCCTGCAGACAGGCATTTTTCTTCGTTAGAACTAAAAGCGTTTGCCGTCAGAGCAATTATAGGAATCGGTTTCAGGTTTTGTTCTTTTTCATAATTCCTGATGGATACAGCCGTTTCATAACCATCCATAACAGGCATTTGGCAATCTAATAAGATAAGGTCAAATTGCTTATTCTTAAATGAATCAAAGGCTTCCTGACCGTTAGAAACAATTTCACATTCAAGTCCTAATTTGTTCAAAAACTTCCCTATAAATTTCTGGTTAGTCAGATTATCTTCAGCAACAAGTATTTTTGCAGATTTTGCAAAAATTTCATCTAAAGATAGTTGTTCATCCTGTTTTTCAATATAATTATTATCTGTTTTAAAGTTTATTGCGAAATAGAAGGATGTACCTTTCCCTTCTTCGCTGTCTAACTTTAATTCACTTTCCATCAAGGTTATTATGTTATTGCATATAGCAAGTCCAAGTCCTGTTCCGCCATATTTTCTTGTAGTTGATTCATCAGCCTGTGTAAATTCCTCAAATACTTTTGCCTGTTTTTCTTTTGCAATTCCGATACCGGTATCGGTAATATTAAATTCGATTTTGGCATCATCGTCAGTTTTTTCAATGAGCTTTGCCGCAATTTTTATATAACCTTTTTCTGTGAATTTTAAGGAATTATTTATTAAATTCATCAGAACCTGGCGTAATCTGACTTCATCACCCAAAATGTTTTCCGGAATATTTTCATCAAAATCAGTGACTACTTCAATATTACTATCCTGTAAATTTGTTTTTGTATATAAACTCAAATCTTTTATTAAATTTTTTACGTTAAAACTTATTTCTTCCAGTATAATCTTGTTAGCCTCGCCTTTTGAGTAGTCCAGAATATCATTTATCGTTGTTAACAGAATTACTGAAGAATTTTTAATCTCTTCCACATAGTCCTTTTGTTCGTCAGTAAGTTTAGTTATTGCCAACAGGCGCAGGAAACCTAAAATGCCGTTTAACGGCGTTCTTATTTCGTGGCTAATATGGGCTACAAACACGTTTTTAGCTTTGTTCTTCTCAATATATTGTTTTAGATTATCAGTCATGAGGTTAAAGGAATTTGCTAGTTCTCCGACTTCATCATTGCTGTTGATTTCCAGTTTTTTATCTAAATCTCCGTCACCTATCAATTTTACATTTTTATTTAAGAGTTCTAACGGTTTAATCAGTGTTTTTGACACAAAATACAAGGTTGTGATCAAAGCGGCAGTAATGAACAGAATAATAAAAATGCAGATGAGTATGTTCGGCAAATCAATAGATGCATATATCTCCCGACGAGGTACGCATATATTCATTATAATATCGTTATCCAATGTTGTTGAGAAAATGATATATGTATTCCTTTTTATTTTCATTTTTTCAAAAGAAATTTTTCCTTTTGTCGGTGGTATTTTATATCTCGGGTTGTAATCAGTCCATTTCTTTATTTTATCATCAGTACTTCTGTTTTTGTCGCATATAATGAAATAGTTCAGTTCTTTTGAACCAAAAAATATTTTTGAATTTTTTGTCGGCATTATATTGTCCAGGCTATTTTCAATGGTTTTGATAGCCCAGTCAATCTTAACAAGCCCGATAACTTTGTTGTTATCGTCTACTATTGGGAGGATAAATGACATAACGGGATCTTTATTGCCGTATAATGGGCAATAATTGGAATTTATCCAAATTTTTCCATTGTTTTGTTTGAAGTGCTCTATAGAATATTTATACCAGTATTCATTCAGATAATTATAATTTTGTGATTTTGCCTGAGCTTCGTCTGAAAAATAGACGTTGTTATCAGCATCTTTATATGTATAAAACATTACATTGTTTTTAGCAACCGTGCCAGGTTCAAAAAAGACTCCTGCTGTTGATATATAAGGTAAAGAGAGCACTGTTTTATTAAGGCTTTTTCTTATAGATGCTTTTTCTTTATTATCGAGTTTGATATCGTGAGAGATACGCTCTACTGCATTTTGTAAATTTGTTGCAGTATCCTCTGCAAATGCTATATGTTTGTTTATTAACTCAATATCATAATGTATTTGGTTTTTGATTGCGGAATTCTGCAACTTTCTGTATTCGAGGTTAACATTCCCCATGTATATTAATAGTGCGAGGAAATTCAATGCCGAAAATATTAAAATAAGTACAAAAAATTTTTTCTTCATGGGTATATTATAAACAATTATTTTAAATTAGTAAAATTAAACCCGCAAAATGTAGCCTCAGAAAATTTTTGCGGGTTAGCAGCATTTCAATTTAGGAGAATTTGCAAGAACTCTAATCCTGCTGCCTGCTGCCAGAGCGTCATCCTCAATTGATATGGCAATTCGATATGTGATTGTTGTTTGTTTTGGTGACTTTTGGCCGATTTTGATCCCCGGCGGAATCAAAAGAGCGGCCAAAAGTATATATGATTGAGCAGATTGATAATGCGGAATCTTGCACAGATGAGCAGCATCATAGTCCACATCCTCAGAACGGAAATCGGATCGTATGGTCCCGGATACGGAAACATATTGATGTATCTGATAACTTCATCGTTGTACGGATATTGTCCACTAATCCAGATATCCGTCAAGTAATTTATGTATGCTCTGTGAAAATATCTGTTTATATTGGCAAGAATCCCCTTTTTAAGGATCTCACCGTTTTCTTCAAAATAAGTGCCTAAAAGAGCAGAATATATCATTTCATGGTCCTTGCTGCTTAATTTTGCTGAAAATTCGTTATCTTCACCTGATATTTTGCTGATGCCCCCCTGTAAATTTTTGTTGTTAATTTCAACTTGTGATTTGTCAGATGTCTCAGCAAGTGTTTCGTTAGTTTGAGCTGAACGAAGCAGGTTAGCTGTTTCCAGAAGTTTTTGTTTGTTTGCATCTTTGTTATCAAGCGATAGTTTCTCTTCGTTTTCAAGAAGCTGAAGGTTTCTTTTTTGATTATTAATATAATCCTGCTCTTCAGGATCTCTTTTTAAATGGGTGAAATCCATAGCTTTTAATTCATTGATTGCGATGCTCATAATTTCTGCCTCACTGTTAGTTTTACTTATATTTTCCCAATTCCAAAAAATAACATATTTATTATCATTGTTTACAAAACTTTACAAATGGCGCCTTAAACTCAGTAATAGTTTGATTTTTATTTCGAGGTTTTTTGAAAAAATATTTTTGATAAAAAATCAGGGGTATTTTTTGAAATAGTGATACTAATAATCTCTCTATTTTAGTTCCTGGAGAATAAATTTTTATTTTTTTTATTTTTAGCCATTTTTAAAATTGACTTATTACTGAATTTGAACCCCTAATTGTAACAAATTGTAAATTTGAACCGTTAAAATGTTAGATTGCGGAAATTAGATTATACAAATCAAATCTAAAGAGGAATAAATAATGATAAACTCAGTAAGTATATTATCAAATCTCAAATTAATATCAGCAATATCAAGCATTGGTGATATCAAAAAAAAGGATTCTCAGGAAATAACAAATGATATTTCAGTGGGCAGTTATAAATCATTGCTTATCCAAGTCCTTGCAATGGCTGAGCAGGAAGAGGCAGCTCCGGTGGGGAAGAAACTAAACTTCGTGATATAGACACATTTATGAAAGTCCGGCATTGCGCCGGCTTTTTATTTTTTTTGAATGTGATTAATTGTAACAAAAACACTTAATTTTCTGTCGAAATAGCAAATTTATCAGAAAAAGTTTTTTATGATATTATGCTTTTACATTAAATCAGAAGGACGTGTGTATGAATATTAATCAGGTATCCAACGATCAGAGTTTTACTGGGAATGTTATCGTAAAAGGTGCAATAAGTGCTCAGCAAAGACATCTTTTTGACAGTCACAGACCTGCACTTGAACAAAAGATTAAAGATATGCCTTTCGATTTGTTTGTGGCGCAAAGTAAGAGTAAAAAAACTATCAGCCTGACCACAAATGTAAAAGATGCGGAAACCTTTGTTGTCCATAAGAACAAACAAAATTTTGAAGAAGCAGCAAATTTAGCAATAAGAGATGGGATGGGAAAATCAGAGGCCTACAAAAAACAGGTAAAGGCAAACGAAATTCTTAATTATTATAAGCTGCGGATGCTTCACGTTATTTCAGGTAACTTTAAAGAGGCAAGAGAAGCACATAAACAGATGGCGAAACTTGCGGTTGAAGATTTTGATACTTATAAACAGGTAACAAACTTCAAGATAGCAAATCTGCCGCCTGAAGTAAACAAAATTTTATTGGTTAATTCATTGAAATACAAGGCATATTGTGCCTTTTCAAAGAAAACCCCTGAAGAGAAACAATTAGAACAGATGAATAAAGAATACATCAGAGAAATGAAGGCTAAAAAGCAGAAACCTAAGCCACAAATTGTATATTTCCCCAATATTTATTAAATATTAGACAGTAATAACTTCTGATTCGGAAAGTGCGATAATGGCATTTTTTACGCAGTCATCGCAGCTGCATAACATTTTGCCTGTTTCTATCCCTTTCAGGTCTTTGCAGATTGTTCCGCCACATTTTTCTTTAAAAGAGTTAAGTATTTGTTTTGAAACAGCTCTTGAATTTTCGCCTGAGTTAATCAGTCCTGCTGCCGCAACGGCTCCGCATAAAGCACCGCAGGTACCTTCCATACAGCCCATTCCAAGACCAAAACCCGAGCCTAAACTCATTAGGGTATCTTTGTCTGTGCTCAGCAAATCTGAATATGCCATCAATACTGCCTGGCAACAGTTGCAACCGTTGTGTTTGTATTCTACTCCCGCTTCCGCTCTTTTATTATCCATATCTGAACTCCTTACAACACTAACAAAAATATTCTAGCATAAACTTTTTACAAATCATTAATTGTCTGATATAATCTATAAAAACGAGGGGGCTTTATGGCAAATATATTAGTGGCGTATTTTTCAGCCAGCGGTGTTACAAGAGAGGTCGGAATCAACCTGTCTGAGGCAATCGGGGCAGATACTTATGAAATAAAACCGGTTCAGCCGTACACAACTGCCGACTTGAACTGGATGGATAAAAATTCGCGCAGTTCAGTTGAAATGAAAGATTTTGGTTCAAGACCTGAAATCGTTGATACAGACGTTAAAATTGAAGATTATGACATAATATTTCTGGGATTTCCGATCTGGTGGTATGTGGCTCCTACAATAATAAATACGTTTTTGGAAAAATATGATTTTTCAGATAAAAGAATTGTTTTGTTCGCAACTTCGGGCGGAAGCGGGTTTGGTAAAACTTTAGATAATATAAGAGTGAGTGTTTCCGAGTCTGCGGAAGTCATCGAAGGCGGCATTTTAAATCACAGCCCGAGTGTTCAACAACTAAAACAGTGGGCTGAACAATATATTCAGATGACAATAAAACCATGAGGGAAATTATTATGAGAATAGGTATTTTAGGTTACGGGAACCTTGGCAGAGGGGTTGAATTTGCCGTGAAGCAAAACCCTGATATGGAGCTTGTTGCCGTATTTACAAGACGTGCTCCGGAAACTGTAAAAATAAATTCCGATGCAAAAGTCGTGAACGTATCGGAAATTGAAAGCTGGAAAGACAAAATTGATGTTCTGATTTTGTGCGGCGGAAGTGCAACAGATTTGCCTGAGCAGACTCCGAAATATGCAAAAATGTTCAATGTAATCGATAGTTTTGACACTCACGCAAAAATACCTGAACATTTTGCTAATGTTGATAAATCTGCAAAAGAAAACGGAAATATTGCAATCATTTCTGTTGGCTGGGATCCGGGTTTGTTCTCACTCAACAGAATGTATGCAAACGCAATTTTGCCTGAGGGAAACGACTATACCTTCTGGGGCAAGGGTATTAGTCAGGGACATTCTGATGCTATAAGAAGAATTGAAGGGGTAAAAAATGCTAAACAGTACACCATCCCTGTTGAAAAGGCGCTGGCATCGGTTAAGAACTGTGAAAACCCTGTTTTGACAACCAGAGAAAAACATACAAGAGAATGTTTCGTTGTGGCGGAAGAAGGTGCAGATTTAGCACGTATTGAAAACGAAATTAAGACAATGCCTAATTATTTTGCAGATTATGACACAACGGTTCATTTCATAACAGAAGAAGAATTGCAGGCTAATCACGGCGGTATTCCGCACGGCGGGTTTGTAATAAGAACGGGCAAAACAGGAAACGGAAATAATCACGTTATAGAGTACAGTCTGAAACTTGATTCTAACCCTGAGTTCACATCAAGTGTTCTTATTGCTTATGCCAGAGCGGCTTACAAATTGCACAAGGAAGGTGTGTCAGGCTGCAAGACGGTATTTGATATTGCACCTGCATATCTGAGTCCGAAGTCAGGGGAAGAATTAAGAAAATCTATGCTATAATCATTGTATGCGTATCAGTCTTGCAAAACCAGAACCAATACCGGACATATTGTTCTATGAACCTGTCAAAAACTGCTATCGTATGATAGATATGAAACGTGGAGTTATGACGGGAGAAATGTCTGTTTGTTGTCGTAAAGACTTAGTTATTGAAAGTTTAAATATAGTAAAAAATGAACGCAGAAAAGGTTATGGTACTAAGTTTCTTGATTTCGCGAAAAACTTGAGCAGGCGGCTCGGTTATGATGGCGATATGCGTTTGATGGCAGCCGCAACCGCAGGCGGAGAGTCTGTCCCTCCACACGTTTTTTACAGAAAATATGGTTTTGACAGTAATAATAAAGCAGTATTAGAGCGTATTGATAATTCGATTAAAACAGGAGAAAAGCTGGATATTGAATCAGCACCTCCTGTATATATGTACTATGTAGCTAAATAGAGGTGTTTATGAGTAAAATTTCATTATTATTTTTAGTAGTATTTGGTGTTCTCTTATTGGGGATGTCTGCAATGGCGTGCAATTTTAGATTTTTCCACAAATCTCAGTCACAAAAATCTGTTAAATGTACGGAATTTGAAATATTGCCTACCATGGATACTGAGTCGAATGCAAAGAATCAGGTTTGGGTGGGTACTTTACAGCTTGTGTGGAACGATTTAATCGACGAAGTTATTCATCATCCGATAGAATTTGTCGGGGGGAAATCTGTTGCTGCAGAAAACCTTAACAAAAGAGAATTTTCTGCTGACGATCTGAACGATTCATCTTATTACAAGAAAGTTGGGTTGGTTTCGGAAGATTTAAAGAAAGAAATAGAAAAGGCCATAAAAAAGAAATTTAACGAAACAAGCGATGTCTTAGGTTCTGTGGACTGGACACCAGAGCCTGAAAAATACCTGCTATATGCAATACTGAAGAAAGATTTTGAGTATATTCAGCCGTTTAGTAAAATGCCTGACGGAAAGTTTAATGGCAGTGATGGTAATGTGAAATTCTTTGGTATAAACAATGAGTCTGACAGCAGTTTGAGAAATACGGTTACGGTTCTATTCTATAACGGGGCTGATGATTTTGCTGTCAGCCTGAAATCAAAACAGGGTGATACCGTATATTTGTACAGAACCGATGATGTTAAAACCCTAGATAAGTTATATAAAGATATGAAGGATAAACAAAATTCGTATGAGGGCAAAAAATGGCTTACAAAGAAGGATGAATTTAAAGCACCTATGCTGGATTTCAAAAGGGAAAAATCATTCAAGGAACTGTGCAGAGTAATTAAAAATTCCCCGTTTATGATTACCCAGGCTTTAGAAACTATTCAGTTTAAAATGGACGAGGTTGGTGTGAAACTGAAATCGGAAGCTGTGATTGTAGTTGCGCTGACTAGTGCTCTGCCTGACAGAGAGGAACCGAGATATTTCAATTTTGACAGCAGATATGTAATCTTCCTTGAAGAAAAGGATAAACCATATTTCGGAATGAAGATAGAAGATGTAAAACCGTTGCAATAACAAAAAAGACCGGCTAAATCAGTCGGTCTTTTTTTTGTTAATCTTAAATCAAAAATTAAGCTCTTGTTTTAGCTTCAATAGCAAGTTTATGTCTGCCTTTAGCACGACGTCTGTTGATAACTTCCTGTCCGCCCGGAGTAGCCATTCTTGCTCTGAAACCGCTGACTTTTTGTCTTTTTGCTTTTGTTCCTTCTAGTGTACGTTTCATTTTCTTATTCCTTTATTTTAATTATGTTTTTTGCTATTTTACTGCTATACTGGTATATGTTATACAAAACAAGGTTAATAGTCAACAAAAGGTTAAATATTATGAACAAAAAATTATTAGGATTTATAGGCTGCGGTAAGATGGCAAGTGCAATTATAGGCGGGGTGTTGTCATCGGGATTTGCACAAAATGAAAATATACAGGCTTCAGAAAGAAGTGAAGAACACGCAAAATCAAAAAGTGAAGAGTTAGGTATCGACGTAATAACGGATAATATAAAACTTGTTGAAACATCAAGAGTCGTATTTATTGCAACAACACCGAATTTTGCTGAAGATGTACTGAAAGAGATAAAAGATTATATTACAAATGACCACCTTATTGTTTCTATTTGTGCGGGTGTTACTACAAAATTTATTGAATCTATAATTGGTGAGGATAAACGTGTCGTAAGGGTAATGCCAAATACCCCGGCGCTTGTTTTAGAGGGTATGAGCGGGGTTTGCAAAGGTAAACACGCGTGGGCAAATGATGTTCAATTTGTTCTTGATTTACTCTCTAATATCGGAGAAGCAATAGAGGTTACGGAAGACCAAATGGATATAGTAACAGCTATATCAGGTTCAGGCCCTGCTTTTTATTATAAAGTTATTAACGAAATTGCAAGAGCAGGCGAAAAGTTAGGGTTAGAATACAAAAAGGCGCTTACCCTGAGTATTCAGACAGCAATAGGTTCTGCTAAGATGTTATTAAACAGTAACAAATCAGCAGAAGATTTAATCGCAAGTGTTGCAACAAAAGGCGGCTGCACACGTGTCGGAGTTGACTATATGGACGAAGCTGATACATCAGATATCTTCTATAACCTTATAGACAAAACGGCTAAAAAAGCTAACTCTTTGGGAAAATAATCTAGCTGTTCAGGGTTTCACAAAGTGCTTTGCTTGAAAGAGGTTCGCCCGTGAACTGCTTGATTAAATCGTTTTCTTCGATACTTCTGCCGTATCTGAAAAGATTTTTATTCAGGTATTCTGCCGTATTTTTGTTCTCGGTCAGGTTGCCTAATTTGTCGTGTAAATGGTTATACATCTGTGCTTTAATCAGGTTTGCCCTGAAATAGTTTTGATAATATCCCGGGTGTGAAAGATAATGCGGAATTGTTGCCCACTCATTATTTAATTCTTCGTTTTCGTTTGCACCGGTGTACTTAACCTTCAAATCGTGCCAAAGCTGCGGCAGGTTCTGATCAGGGTTTTCGTACATTGATTTTTCAAAACCGATAATCAGCATACTGCGGTTGATGAATTTTGCTTCCGATTTTTTGAAATCAGCTTTAAACTTATCTAAAACCTCATCTGGAACAACACCTTTTAAAATATCTTCTTTCTGTTGTAAATCGCCCATCATCATAGCAACAGCCTCTGTCATAGCAGGAGTTGTTCCCCTATCCAGATAAGGAAGTTTTGTATCTATACCCAGGTTATAAATACAGTGGCCTAATTCGTGGCAGAGGGTATCTATACTGTTTGAATCGTTTGTGAGGTTTGCCAAAATTCTTGAATCTTCCCCTGCTTTTATTTCAAAACAGAAACCGTGGGTATTTTTGTTCTTTCTAGGGAACAAGTCTAACGTAATAGGCATTTTATCTACATTATAGCCCATACCTCGGTATGCTTTTTTAGAGATATCTACAACCTGTTCTTTGTCTTTAAGAGCATCATTTATGCCTTTTGTAGGGTTGTTCTCAAGCAAGAGCCCGTAGTGGTGTGCTTTTAAATCTTCAGGTTTGATTCCGTATTCGTCAGCAAGTTCTTTTTTGTTTTCTGCCTGAAGTTTTGTGTTCACCCCTTTAGCGTTTGTGTAAACTTCATCAAGAAGTCCCTGCAGATAGTCTGCATCAACATCATAAACTTCTTTCAGAGTATATTCAAAATAGTTCTTATACCCTTTTGACTGTGCGAATTTGTTTCTCAGTTTTACAAATTCGACCATATCGTCAGCTATCAAATCTCCGCCTTCAACCCTTGCGTCATAAGCTTTTTTACGCAAATCTACATTCTTTTCAGTTTGCAATAACTTGCTTATTTCTGCTTTAGATGTTTCTTTTCCGTCTATTTTCGGAACGTATGAGTTGTATTTTGCAGCGATTTCATTTTCTTTGTTTCTCAGCGCTTTTTTAAGTTCTCCTGCGTTTAACTCTTCATCAAAATCTCTGGTTAAATCTTTAAGCTGTTTGTTTAAATGTTTATTTTTAAGCCCGTCTTTCGATAAGGACTGAAGTTTATCAAACATTTCTTCGTTCTTGTACATATCAAAAACCTCTTCTTGCAGGGTTTGATATGTGGTCATATTTTCGTCAGTGCTGTTGATATAAAAATCCCAGCAGGCAATTTCAGCTTTATGTGCTTTTGGTTCCAGTTCTTTACAAAAACCGTCTCTTAACTTTAAATATTCTTTTTCTCTCATCTTATCCGTCACCTTTTTCTTTTGTGTTTCAATAATACCACATTTTGCGTTGGCACGATAGTTCTCAGGTGTCGGGGTTGCTAATTTATCTGTATTAAACCCTGAGTCCTGAAGGCTTTTCTCTTTTTTTGCTGATGTAAAATGCTGTACGCTGATGTTGTTAAACGAAATCTTCATACTAAATATAACATTTCTAAAGATATAATTTGCCGTTTTGTTATATAAAATTTGCAATAACTCTTAAAAAATTTACGTATTTCTTTACAAATATAGACTTTAATGCTTTATGTAATATAATAAGATGTACATTTTAGTATATTAGGGAATTGGAGGACAGTTTTAGGACTGTATAATACAATATATGACGATACAAGAATGGTTTGATAAACGAAAAGAAGCACAAATCCAGCGCAGACAGATGGAAAATCGTGTTGATACCGAGGATTTTGCTGCTGAATTATGGACAAAATGTGTTCATTGTGAAGCTCAGATTACAAAGAAAGAATTAGAAGATAATATGATGGTATGTCCTATGTGTGACTACCACTTCAGAATAAACGCAAGAGAAAGAGTTCATCAGTTATTTGACAAGGACTCTTTTGAAGAATTGTTTGGGGAAATAAAACCTACCGATCCTCTGAATTTTACCGATACGGTATCTTATGCCGAACGTCTGGAAAAAGCGAAAGCTAAAACAGGTTTGGATGAAGCAGTTATTACGGGTATCGGTACAATTGAGGGACACAAAGTTGCAACTGCCATTATGGATTTTGATTTTATGGGTGGTTCAATGGGTAGTGTAGTTGGTGAAAAAGTAACAAGAATCATTGAAGAAGCTATTAAAAGACGTTTACCCGTTTTGGCGATAACATCATCAGGCGGCGCAAGAATGCAGGAAAGTGCATTGAGTTTAATGCAGATGGCAAAAACTTCTTGTGCGGTATCAAGATTAGATGAAGCAGGTTTGTTATACATAAATCTTTTGACAGAGCCAACCTTCGGCGGTATAACAGCAAGTTTCGGAACTCTTGGTGATATTATCATTGCCGAACAGGGTGCTAGAATCGGTTTTGCGGGACGTCGTGTTATTGAACAGACAATAAGACAAAAACTTCCTGCAGATTTCCAGACCGCAGAATATCTTCTTAAATACGGACAGGTAGATATAGTATCAAAACGTTCTGAATTAAGAAAAACTTTAGCGTCTATATTAGTCATGCATGAGGTGTAATCAATATGGTAGTATTAGAATTTGAAAAACCTTTGATAGAAATACAGGAAAAAATAAAAGAATTAAAGAAAATCAGTTCGGAGTCAGGTATGGACTTAAATAAAGAAATTGAAACATTTGAACAACAGGCAAATGATTACAAAAAGGAATTATATTCGAATTTAAAGCCTTTCCAGAAATTACAAATCGCAAGACATCAGGAACGTCCTAATTTCTTGAACTACACAAGACTTATTTGTGACGAGTTTATAGAAATGCACGGGGATAGAGAAGGTACTGATGACAGAGCTGTTATCGGTGGTTTGGCTAAAATCGGGGACAAAAGGATAATGTTGATAGGTACCCAAAAGGGTAAATCAACAAAAGAAAATCTTGAATACAACTTCGGGATGCCCCAGCCGCAGGGCTACAGAAAGGCTCTCAGATTATTTAAACACGCAAACAAGTTTAATCTGCCTATCGTTACTCTTATTGATACACCGGGTGCATATCCGGGAATCAGTGCAGAAGAAACAGGACAGGGTGTTGCTATTGCAGTCAACCTGAGAGAAATGGCAAAGCTGAATGTTCCCGTTGTTGCAATAATTACAGGCGAAGGCTGCAGCGGCGGTGCGTTAGGACTTGCTGTTGCAAACAAAGTGCTTATGCTTGAACACGCATATTATACGGTTATTTCTCCTGAAGGATGTGCATCTATTCTCTGGAGAGACGCTCAAAGATATCCTGAAGCTGCAGAAGCCTTAAAGATTACTTCTGACGATTTGACTGAACTCGGTATTGTTGACGGAGCTATAAAAGAACCTGTCGGTGGTGCTCACACTTGTTATTCGGAAATGAGTCAGAATATGAAAGATGCAATTCTTAATGCACTTTCAGAGTTAGAAGGAATGTCTGCTGAAGAGTTGAGAAACCAACGCTATGATAAATTCAGAGCGATGGGACAATTTATTGTTGAATAAAAATTAATAATAAACTAATTGTGTACCTGGCGGTTATTTTGAGTTAACAGTCAGGTATACTTTTGCAAGCAGACCGTTTCTGTTTTCTTTAAATTCTATCTTTTTAACCGTTTCGGGTGCTTTAACTTCACAACCTTCCGGTTGGTAGTTAATCAAATAACGCATAAATTCCTTACTAAACATAAAATAAATAACTCCTGTACACTAACTTACTCTTATATAAAGTTTTTTTTCTCATGACATTTGCCATATTTTGAACAAATGTAAAGGTTTTGTACATGAAAAAAATATAAAAAATGTGTTTACAAAACATATTTATGGTATAATCGTTGAGTAAAGTACTTTTTATAAAGACTTAGGGATAATATATAAATGATTGAAATGAAAGTTATGGGTATTGCCTTAGACACCAGGTCGGGTTCTCCGATTGTTGTCCTTCATGATTTGGACAACAGGCGTGCGCTGCCAATATGGATAGGTTCTGCAGAGGCAAGTGCCATCATAAGAAAAATTGAAAAACTTTCAGTTTCACGCCCTATGACACACGATTTAATCGTTGATATTGTTGATAAAACAGGTTTTTCTGTTTCAAAAATCGAGATTAATGATGTGGAAAAAGAAACTTATTATGCAACTATTTTCCTGACAGACGGGGATAAGGAAATTGTTATTGATTCAAGACCGTCTGATGCGATTGCAGTTGCTATGAGAGCTAAAGCTCCTATCTTTGTTACCGCGAATGTTCTTATGAACGGGGCAGTTTCAACCGATTCTGCAAAAGACGAAGAAGAGGCTGAGGAATTTAAAGACTTTATTCAAAGCATAAAACCGTCTGATTTCGAAAAGTTAATCGATAAACACAGCGAATCAGACCAATAAGGGTTTTTAGATGCCGGACTAAATACATAACATATATTATCTAATTTCTTTAATTTACCCTTCCGGCATCTTTTATTTTTTTATTTTTTTATCGGTGTTATTTTGTAGTGTATTTGTATGCGCAGTCGAGCATTTCATCAACAAGCTCGGAGTTTGTATAGATGTTCATTCCGCCGTTTTCAAGTACCTGTTTAAATCTGTGCTGCCAGATGTCAAAAGTTTCTTCTTTTGTTAACCCGATTACATTACCTATAAAATTGAGTTCGGAATAGTCAATCGGAACGGGAAGGGCGCCTCTGAGCATATCAACGATATCAAGTCGTTTGTTGCGCGGGAATGATTTTAGAAAATTGACAACAGACATTTTTTTTGATCTCAGAATGGATTTTATTTTGTTTATAGTCGAATCAATGATAACGGGTTCCTGAGGGAGCCTGTATTCCTCAAATTCTTCCGGTTCAACTTCCATAACTGTTGCTATTCTTTCGAGTGTGGTGCTTCTTGTTGAGAACGGAATGGTGTTATCTATCAGGTTATAGACATAGGATAAAGTAACCCCTATCATTTGTGCAAAATCTTTTTTGTGCAATTCTGTTTTATTCAGGAAATCAGCCAGTTTTTCAGAGCTTTTTATACTTGTTTTTTCTTTCATATATTTATCCTTTCTTTATATGCATTATTCATTCTCTGAAATATTTTGATAATGGATAACAAGATAAACAATAAGGCGATATTTATTGTTCTTAAGATATGAAAAGCCGGGGTAAATGTTTTGGTCACCTCCTTATTTTTCAATTATTCATTACCGCTCAGGGTGTAGCATTAATATTGATTTTGTTGGAATTGCTGAAACATCTGAAGCGGGTTAGCAAAATTTACGGGCATGTTGTCGTTATCATCGTCAATATAACTATTTTCTTCGTTTTTAATTTCGTTTCGTTTAAGGTTATATCCTTTAGTCCCGGTATTTAAATCAAGATGAATTTCTTTATCTTCTTGGTACATGTCGTTCCCGCCGTCTTGAGCGTAACAGCAGGATAGTGTTGATAATATGATAGTTAGTATTAGAATCTTTTTCATAAAATAATTATATCAAAATCGAATATTAGTGGAAAAGTTTACCTGAGAGCTTGATTGTGATGTGTTTGAATATTTCTGTCCTACCCCGACACCAAGATCCATTCTGTCGTCTTTAAAAGGTTGAACGTTCAGTTTAACTTCTCCTTTTTTGCTGTCTGTATTAAGGTCTGTTGAATACTTATTTTGTACGGATACGTGTTTGTTTATTTTGTATTCAGGTGTAACTGATACAGAGCCTTTGTCCGCGTTTTCCTGAGTCGGAGTGGTATTTCTTGTGTATCCGGAGTTTAGTTTAAAATTTTTCTTTTCATACTCAGTGTAAACCGTACTTGAACCGGAATATGTGTCGGAGGTTGTTGTGTGTGAACTTTGTGTGCCGACAGAAACATCTTTTAACTTCTTTTTCTTTCCAAAGTTTGCAGTCCGTTTTTGGTTAGGATTAGTTTTAGAATAGTCCTGAACTTCAGGAGAGTTTGTTACGGTTTTATCTGCGCTTACATTTTTTGTGTAGTTTTGTCGTTGGAGATTATACGTTTTTTGAGGCTGAGCCAGCTCAAGGTCAATAGACTTATTTGCCGGTTCTTCTGTCTGTTGGATATCCTCTGCATACACAAACGATGCGGCTAATACACAAAATATAGCTGATAGTAATAATTTTTTCATAACACAATTATACCAGAAAAATGAGTCGAATTATGATACATCGCAGCCATGAATATTGCAAGTATCATCTTCAAAAACACTGGCTAAGAAATTATCCCGTGGAGATCTTAATCTTTCAGAAGAGTCGTGAGGATTTATCAGATATACATATCTGCTGTCAGCACCTATTATTGAGTATTCGTGTTGTGAAAATGTGCGGACACGTGTTCCGTCCATTTTTTCTATTATAAGTTTGCTTTCGTCAAAATTTCGGTTTAGCCCAAGTGCAAATATCCTATTCTCGTTATTTATATTTTGAATAAAATCTTCTTTAGATACGTGTTCTTGAACTTTATCTGCTCCGAAAATAAGAGCCCATAAATAAGTTGCATTATTCCCGTTTATATCATAATGCTCCGGATCATACTCTTTCATGTATTCATCAACAGCAATTTCAATGGCTCTTGCATCATCTTCCCCTCTGGAAAAATATTGTGATGTCTGAACAAGCTTTTCTCTTGTTATAACAAACGTTTTACCGACACCTTTCAGGGTTACTGTGACATCTTGAGTGGAAGTGTTTACACTAATACAGTCGTTGAGTTTTGCCAGTGCTTTTTGATTGTGTGCTGCGGATATTATACCCGATAATAGCCAGCAATCATTCGTGTGTCCTTGTCTGAAATTCTCATCTATTTTGCCGTTTGGAAATACAAAATTGTCTGCGAAAAAAGAGTGTTCATTCCTGCCATTTGTAACTCGTTGTTTTAATCGTAAATAAAGTCTTGATATTTTATTTTTATCAGGATTCGGTTGTTCGAGTTCATTGATGAACTCATTTGCGTCATCTCTTATATACCCCATTCCAAAATCACTCATACTATTGAACACGTTTCTAAGATGACTTGTAAATAAGTTATAAATGTTACGATTTGAAGACAACGCTTCATAGTCTTTATCTTGAATAAATGCCAGGTAGTCCATTATATTACCTTTATTTATTTTTGATAACAATCTGTTTGCGTAGTTTTCACGTCCTGAAACAGAAGCTCCGCGTAGTACTTCAAAGAATAGTTCTTTGCTATGTGTGATATCAAATCTTGATAAAAGTTGTTCTATACTTGCATCATCTGTGTGAAGTTTCATCATATCTTCTATTAGTGATGTTCCGTATTTCTCTTTATATTCGCGTAATAAATCATCGTTTTCTCTGATGTCTCTGGTATTTAGTATATTTTTTATTTTTTGAATATTAATGCTGTTACCGGAGTTATTGAATTCTTGATGCAGAGTTTTCGCTGTAAGGTATTCTTCTCCGGGTGTTCCTATAACAGTTCTGGTCAGCGGATAGCCATTTTTGTATGTTGTCATTGTATTTGATTTTTCTCTATTTGTTCTAACATCATATTCAATTTCATTAAGAGTTTCCAAAATGCCATTTTTGAACCCTTTTATCCTATAGTGACCTCTTCCGTCTGATTCTCTCATTTGTGATAAAGTTACTCCATCATCTTCAAAACGATAAGAAATAAAACCTTTATTTTTTTCTTCGGTACCATATCCGACGACTGTGCCTTGTGTGTTTATATCGTAACGAGTACTTTTGTCTCCGTTTGAAATAAGAAAGTTGATTTCGCCATTATTGTTTCTCGTGCAAGAACATACTTTTCTTCCGGTTGCCTTGTCTGTGATTGTTACACGTTGCTGCCCGTCAACATTTTCTGTAGTGAAATTATATCTGTTTGGAGAGTATCTCTTTTTCAAGTTTTCAATGGTAAATTGCTCAATATCAATTTTCCCTCTTGGACTTATCTGAAGATCTCTGTATTTTGGATGATATCTTGTTGGGGAGGCTATCATAGCAGGGACTTCTCCCGAAGACTCAAGAACTGAAACGGGAGTTCCGGTGGAATTTGCTTTGTATAACTTACCGTTCATATACCTGAGCTGCTGATTCTGTTCAATTCGAGCCTGTCTGCGAAAATTGTTTTCGTTTACTGTTCTTCCGTTAGAGTCTTTATATGAAAAA
The DNA here is from genome assembly GCA_024695725.1 of Cyanobacteria bacterium RUI128. Next base: position 28,470 of record JAILHQ010000034.1, read on the forward strand.
TATTGTTTTCCGGCACGGTCAACAAAAATTTCAACAGTTATTCCTGATTGTAATCTTTGAGTTGTTACAAGTGCAACATTTATTCTCTCTCCTTCCCGGGTAGTGTAAAATTTGTCATAAGAAAATTGTCGGGAAAAAGTATCATTGATGTCAAAGTTTCTGTTTCCGGTAAGGCTCTGCTGAAGTTTTTCATTGCAAAGTTCACGTATCCGAACATCCGGCATAGTTCTTACTATAATTTCAGGAAGACCTTGCCTAATCAGAGCTTGTTGCATTTGTTGAATTTCGTTTGAAACCATAAAATACCCGTACTTCTACACATATATTTACGGTATAATCAGCGATATCTTTAGTTTTTGTAAATATTTTGTAACATTATTTTGTGTCTAATCAGGTGCATAAAATAAACACAGATTCATACTAAAATAATTTATATATTTACCCCCCATATTTACCCCCCATATTTACCCCCTACCCCATTATGTTAGTGATATAATTTAATCAGATACAGAAGAGGTGAAAAATGAGAGTAGCGGAAATACATAACGAAAAAATTGTTTTAAAAGACAGAGAAAAAGTTGAACTGCAAGACAGAGAAGGTGCAATTGTAAAGGTTGTTGGCTGTGGTCTTTGCGGTTCTGATATAGTGAAATTCAAAGAGCATATCTCTATCGACGGTACGGTTTTAGGTCATGAAATAGTTGCGGAAATTGTTGAAATAAATTCCCGTTCAGGCTTCAAGGTCGGCGATAAGGTTGTTGCATCACACCATATTCCTTGTTTCAAATGTGCATATTGTAAGGGTAAAAGTTATTCAATGTGTCAGCATTTTAAAGAAACGAACCTCGAACCGGGCGGATTTAGCGAATATGTATTCCTGAGTGAAGAACATTTGCAATACGTTACTCATTTGAAACCGAAAAATTTAACAGATGAAGAAGCATCGTTTTATGAACCTTTGGGTTGTTGTGTAAGAGCGGTAAAAAGGGCATCACTTTCTCCATTATCAAATGTTTTGGTAATAGGTTTAGGCACGATAGGACTACTTATGGGACAAACCCTTAAAACGTTTGGTATGACAGTTCACGGCTGCGATATTATGCCTGACAGAATCAACAAAGCACAAAACCTCGGGATTAATGCTTTCAATTCGGCTGATCTTGAGTTTGCGCATAAACATATTTTCTCACACACTGATGATGTCGGTGTTGACTGCGTGTTTATGACATCTGGTGCAGATGCGGCGATTGAAGTTGCACTCCAAACAGTCAGACTGGGCGGAAAGATTTTGGTATTCTCAAGCACACCGAAGAACTTAGGCTATACTAACAACGATATTTATTATAAAGAACTTACCGTACTGGGCAGTTATTCACCTCGTCCTCAGGATTTGGAAACTTCGCTTCAACTCCTCACTAATGGGGAAGTTAATGTTAAATATTTATCAACGGTTTATCCTGCGGAAGATATCCAAAAAGCGTTTGATGACACTATGTCTAACAGAATAATGAAAGCGTACATCAAATTCTAGGGGTAAATCTAGGGGTAAATATAGGGGTAAAGGTGGTTTTAAACTATGTTTCCCGAAAAAATTGAGTTAGATAAGGATAAAAAATGAAAGCAGTATTATTTTACGGACCGGAAAATATAAAATATGATGAGAATGTAAGGGTTAAGCCTTTAGCTCCGGGTGAGGTGCTTGTCAGGATAAAATCGGCGCTCACTTGCGGTACTGATGTAAAAACGTACAGACGCGGTCATCCTGTCCTCATTAAATCTATCCCATCGGGCTTTGGTCATGAGTTCGCGGGGGTTGTTGAGAAAGTTGCGGAAGGTGTTGATAATGTGAAAGTCGGTGACAGGGTTGTTGCGGCTAATTCTGCACCTTGCGGAGAGTGTTTCTATTGCAGGCATGAAGAGTACAACTTATGCGAGAACTTAGATTTGCTCAATGGTGCGTATGCTGAATATATTGTTGTTCCGGCAAGGATAGTGAAGAAGAATATGCTGATTTTGCCTGACGATTTGAGCTTTGATAAGGCAGCGTTTTGCGAACCTTTGGCAAACGTTGTTCACGGTGTTGAACGTACAGAGATAAAGCCGGGGCAGACCGTCGGTATTATTGGGATAGGACCTATTGGTCTGATGTTTGCGAGATTGGCTAAGCTCAAAGGCGCAAACGTTATTGTTGCGGGAAGAAATCCGATGAAGCTAAAGATGGCTGATGAGTTTGCTCATGCTGATGAGATTATCGATCTCGCCAAGTATCCTAACCCTGAGAAAATCTTTAAAGAATATACTGAAGAGAAGAAGGGGTTGGATGTTGCGGTTGAATGTGTAGGCCTTCCTGAAATTTGGGAAAGAATATTCGCATGTGTCAGACCGGGTGGGACTGTGCATTTCTTTGGCGGTTGTAAATCGGGCTCAAAAGTTACTTTTGATACAACAAGAATGCATTATGGCGATATTAAACTTATGAGTGTCTTTCACCATACTCCGAAATATTTCAGACAGGCTCTTGAATATATTAAGTCCGGAGATGTTGAGGTTGAAAAACTTATAACAGATACTTTGCCGCTCAAAGACGTTGAATTTGCTATGAAACAGCACATTGCAGGTAATGCGATAAAATACCTTATTAAACCTTAGTGAATTTTTTTTGTTAAGGGGGTTGAATTATAATAAAAAAAATGTGTATAATAGCAATGTAAACGAGTATTATGTTTTAATCTGCATCAAATATATGGAAAGGAAGTCTTATGAGTTCTTTGGATGAAAGTATCAAAAAGGACGAGCAAATGAAAAAGCTCGCCAAAGTTGTGTTGGCTGTGGTCGCTTGTTTATTATTAGTTTTACTTGTTATTTATCCGTTTATTTATTCGGTGTTTGTACTGAAAGAAAGTTATCATCCTGTACATTCAATAAAACAGGGTTTGACGTTGAACGGAAAACTGTTTAAGAGTAAGGCTGAGAAAGACAGGGAAATATGGCTTGCAAAAACGGAAAACTATGTAAAACGTATTTTTACTAAGATAGAACTAAAAAAGCAAAGTGCTGACGGAGTCGGGGTTTATAACTTCTATATTAATCCTCAGATCTGGTCACAATTAACAAAAGAACAGAAGGATGTAATATATCAAAAATGCATGATGTATGTATATCTGAGGATAAATCCTAAAGATAAGTGCGTTCCGAAGAAATGTACAAAAATCATAAGTTTAACGGATGGCGAAGTCCTTGCAGAATGTGTAAAATGCGTTCCAACATATAAGTAATTAAGTATGTAGAAAGGTTAGAAAAATGGCAGAAGGTACTGCAAGTGAAGAAAAATTGTTTGTAACGCTGTCGGCAATAGGTGCAATTTTTGGCTTTGTATTGCCGCTGGTTTTGTGGATATTAAAGAGGGAAGAATTTTCAGAATACACAAAACAGTTTTTAAAAGATGTTTTGAATTTTGAATTGGTACTTCTTATTATCAGTATGGTATTGTGTTTTATTCCTGTTTTGGGCTGGATCGCAAACATGGCTTTGTTCGTTGTTAACCTTATTGTGGTGCTGAGAGTATTTGTTGCAGCACAGGAGCAAAAAGAATATAGCTTCCCTATAAAATATCAGTTTATAAAATAGTAAAGTTATGAACTATAGATATGAAAAAAGAGGTCATTTTGACCTCTTTTTTTTTCTTGTATTCTGAATTTTATACAGATTCCCGCTCTGCTCATTACTAAAAAAAAATGGGCAGAGGTAAGAACTCTGTTTACGTTACCCAAAACAATTAAGTATTGTTTTGGGATAAGTTTTAAGAAATATTTGGAATTAAGGAATAAGTGAATGAGGGGAGAACGTAGTTCGAATCCACCTCTTTTAATGAAAAATAGCAGATGTTTTCACATCTGCTATTAAAATGGTGGGCAGAGGTAAGGACTCCGTTTGCGAGACACAAAATGATTAAGTATCATTTTGTGACAAGAATTGCAAAATAAAACAAGATGTAGAATAAGCAAATGGAGGGAAGAACCACCGGTGGACGAGAAGACATCTCTGCCCATTACTAAATAAAAATAGGACAGGCTTTAGCCTATCCTATTTTTATAAAAAATTTGGGCAGAGGTGGATTCGAACCACCGTAGTCTCGCGACGACAGATTTACAGTCTGTTCCCTTTAGCCACTCGGGCATCTACCCGTATTAAGTTGTCATAAAAATTTGCCCTTGACGAGATTTGAACTCGTGACCTCTCCCTTACCAAGGGAGTGCTCTGCCCCTGAGCCACAAGGGCACGGCTACGAAAAAAGCCGGTAATAGGAATCGAACCTACAACCTACGGTTTACAAAACCGTTGCTCTACCGTTGAGCTATACCGGCAACGTATCTATCTTATTAAGAAAACATTCTAATGTCAAGCAGATTTTTTAGTCTTGTTTTATTTCAGAGTTATCTTTTTCCAGTTCTTTTCTTGCTTTTTCTTCAAGTTCTTTTGCTCTCAGAATAGATTTTGCAATAATATCTGACTGTCTTTCCATTCTGATACGCTGGATAACTGCATCCATTTCTTCTCTTGACAGATCGTCAGCAGATTTAAACTCAACAAAATACCCTTTTTTTCTGAACGCAAAATAGCTGACAACAATAATCCCCCAGAGCAATACACCCTGAATGATTCCGATAGGCGGTATTACTGATGTATAAGATGCGAGTATATTCCAGAGGGTTTTCATTACAAAACCCGGGAATGCAATGAACCCTGCAGCAAGGCACATAGCCGCACCGATTAACAATAGAATACCTTTAAATCCGTTTATTTGTATAACATTAAAATTCTTCTTCATAGTTGTCCTTATTTCGACTGGTTAATTTATAAGTGATTGAAACTCATCCTCATTCAATATTTTAACACCTAATGTAGTAGCTTTGTCAAGTTTTGATCCCGGATTATCTCCCGCAATTACATAGGAAGTTTTTTTAGAAACGGATGAGGAAGTTTTTCCGCCCCTTTCTTTTATTTTAGCACTTGCGTCGTCTCTTGTCATGCTATGTAAAGTTCCTGTTAAGACAAACGTCATGCCGTTGAGCTCATCAGACTGTTTTTGAGCTGCTTCTGACGGTATTACCCCACATGCTTTGAGCTCTTCTAACAGTTTTAAGTTCTTTTCGTTTCTGAAAAATTCGGATATGCTGAGTGCAATTTTTTCACCGATTCCTTCTATTTTAGAAAGGGTTTCAACATCTGCCTTGATAATATTTTCAAGACTTCCGAGTTCGTTTACAAGGATATCTGCTGTTTCTTTTCCCACGTGTCTTATTGACAGAGCCGTAATGAATTTAGCAAGCGGTCTGTTTTTGCTTGACTGTATGGAAGAGAACATGTTAAACGCAGATTTTTCTTTTACCAAATCGAGCTGCATGAAATCTTGTTGAGTCAGTTTATAGAAATCAGCAGGTGTTTTGACCATTCCCATATTGTACATTTGTTCAATAACAGATGGCCCGATAAAATCTATATCCATAGCTTCTTTTGATACCCAGTATTCCAGTTTTGCTTTTGCTATTGCAGGGCAGTCCTCGTTAGAACAGTAGGCAACGACTTCCCCTTCTCTGTATACAAGTTTTGAATGACAGATAGGACACTCTGTCGGCGGAACATATTTCGCCCTCATGTAGTGTTCTTCGTCGTCTACTACTTTTACTACTTTTGGTATGATTTCAGCCGCTTTTTTAATAAATACTTTATCCCCAATTCTTACATCAAGCCTTTCGATTTCATCGAAGTTGTGCAGACTTGCTCTGGCAACAGTGCTGCCTGCAAGCAGTACAGGGGTCAGGTTTGCAACAGGAGTGATTGCGCCTGTTTTGCCTACCCCGATTTCAATATTTTCCAGAGTTGTTGAAATCTCTTCAGGCGGGAACTTGAAGGCTGTTGCCCATTTCGGAGCACGGGCAGTGAACCCGAGTTCGTTCTGAACGGCAAAATCGTTTATCTTTATAACAACCCCGTCTGTTGCATAGTCAAGTTCAAATCTCTTTGTTTCCCAGTCTTTGCAGAACTGTATTGCACCGTCAATATCTTTTACAAGTCTGATATTCGGGTTGGTTTTAAACCCGAGTTTTTTAATATACTGAATGCTATCCCAGTGAGTTTTGATGGTGTTGTTCCCGTCAGGCAGGATAACCGTATATGTAAACATAGACAAATCGCGTTTTGCGGTTATTGTGCTGTCAAGCTGCCTGAGTGAGCCTGCTGCCGCATTACGCGGGTTAGCAAATATCTTTTCATTATTTTTAAGACTTTCTTCATTTAGCTTATTGAAGGAGGATATCGGCATATATATTTCGCCCCTGACATCAATATTTACGTCTTCAAACAACTTAAGCGGGATAGCTTTTACGGTTTTGAGGTTTTGGGTAATGTTTTCCCCGATAATGCCGTTTCCTCTTGTTACTCCTGTCGTAAAAATACCATTTTTATAACTTAGTGCTATTGCAAGCCCGTCTATTTTAAGCTCGCATACAAGTTCTAAATCCTGTTTCCCGTACTCTTTTTGGGCACGTTCATACCATTTGCGTAAATCTTCCGCGTTGTAGGAATTATCAAGGCTGTATAATCTGTATTCGTGCTTGTATTCTTCGAACCCTGTAGATACAGAGCCTACACGCTGAGTTGGACTATCCGGGGTGCGCAGTTCGGGAAAACTGTTTTCTATCTCTTTTAGCTCTGCAAAAAGCATGTCATACTCATAATCGCTTATTGTCGGATTATCCAGTACGTAATAGTTGTAATTATGCTTATTCAGCTCCTCTTTTAAAAACTCAACACGCTCTTTGTTCATTGATAAATACCCCTAAAATAACAAGAATATTTTATCATGCAGAAAAATAATTTAAAAGGCACTTTTTGTATTTACAAAAAGTGCCTGAGTTATGATAGTTGTATATATTTAGGCGTTCTCAACAGGTACGAAGACGTGCATATTCTGGGTGTATCTGATATTGCGTGTGATACCGTCGCTGCCTGCGGTTCCGTTACCGAGTGTAACCTCAATATGACCGTGTGTTGCGTTGTATCTTGCAGCCCCGGCTTCATAGACCAGGATACAGCCTGCAGGAAGTCTCTTTAGATCTTCTGCGCTGTTGACGGTTATTTCTTTAAAGTTCTGATTATTTGCAAGCAGTGAGTCCATCATATGTGCGGATGCTGCACGTTCGTGTCCGAGTCCTGATTCTGCGAGTGCGTTACTTACGTGTCTTGAACAGTATCCGGTGAAGCCTTTGATGTGGCTCCTGATAGTTTGTGCAAGTTTCTGACCTTTTTCTCCGGAGTATTTCAACCCGCTCTTGCTGAGTTCGTCAAAACTCATAAGATTATCGTTATTGTGTGAATCAGAAGAACCTTCTGTTGCGGCAGTTGAAGTTTGTATTCTTGAAACTGCGTATTTCTGCGCGTTTGTAAGTATATTAATCTGGGCATCGTAACTGTCTATATCATTCTTAAGACTTGTTTCTTCTTCGCCGATTTTGTTTTTTAAAGCGTCGACTTCGTCTTGTATTGAAGAATCTTTCCTCTGTGCGGTCTTTGTCAGATCATCCAGTTCTGCTCTTGCTTTCTCTAGTTTTGTTTTAGTCGTACTCTGAGATTTTGTCAGGCTTGTAATTGAATCATTGATTCCGTTGAGCCGTCTGTCGATAGTGCTGATTTCATTTTGTCTTTGTGTGATTTTGTCCTGATCCTGTTCACTGTCAAGACCGTCAAGTTCTCTTTGAATTATTGCTTTTTCAAGTTCGGCATCGTGTTTTTCCTGTGCTAATCTCTGTAATTCAGCATTAGTTCTGTCGTATTCTTTTTGAAGTTGTTTGACTTCATCGGATTTAGCTTTGTATTCTGTTTTAAACTCAATGCCGAGTTCAGTGCTTTTTCGAATTTTTTCATCAATTTGAGCCTGAAGCCCGTTTACAATTCCGGTTGAATTGGTTTGTCTTGATGATTTAAGTTGATTCAATATGCTGATTTGGGTGGTCAAATCTTCAATGAAGGTGCTGGATGAAGGATCAACGCCTTCCATTGCTCTGTTGTACATTCCTTCAGGTGTATCTGTGGTGTACTGTGTTTTTATTTTGTTTGCAATGTTCTGATAAAGCACCTTTAAATCTTTTTCGGAAAGTACGTTTGTGCCATCCTCTTCTGAATAAGCCATTAAGGCCGTAATTTCCGCTTCATCAAGAGTTTCATCTCCGCTTGTATTCAGGGTATCAAAAATTTCAGCAATGGAATTTTCCATGCCTGCCCCGAAGATAGAAGGTGAATCTAGTGTTGCCTGTTGTTTCAGTTCAGCATATTTAGCCAGGAATTGTTCTCTGGTTAAACCTGCCTTGAATAAATTCTGTAATGATAAACTCTCTGTCATAATGCTACGCCTCACTTCAAATATATAAAAAATATCATGCCCCGGCCAATTTCAGAAATTTTGAAAAATGTAACAAAACTTAATAACTAAAATACCCCATTATTAAGTTTTATTAAAACGTATTTTTCTTGATATAACTGGTTTTTAGCCATATATTGTTCTAACTACAATTATTAAGTGGCAAAATAATTCTGTTAGATGATTTAAAATATTATTCAGAAGGGTATGCTTATATAAACAGGGTTAGGACACATCACTGAGCAAACCAGACGGAAGGTACGTGCTATGGTAGACAACAGAGCCGCAGGCTTCTATGGTGTGGCAGGTGCGTTCAATTTCAAAAGTGGTGACATTTCAGGAACTGCTGCAAAGACTAGCGACGATCGCGCAAGTCAGGGAACGGAATATGGACGTGTCGATGCCGGAGAAGAAGAACAAGCGGTAAATACAAACAAATACATAGACAACAGCGCACAGCTCAACGCAACATTGAATTCGCTGGCGATGATGAATGTTGCTTCCGTTATTAATTCAAAATCTCCTAAATATAACCGTAACGCAGACCTGAAGAAATTACTTGAAGAGGCAGAAGAGATAGTTTCGAGTGTTAAATTTGAGGATAAAGAAGAAGAAAAAAATAATAATAAGCAGTCCAACCATAGTGATAAAGAGGAATCTTCACACGATAGTGAAGATGATGACAACGAGTATTACTAAGATTTAGTGTAAAAAGAAAACAATCAACAAATTAATAGCCCGAAAAAACATAATAAGATTATGTCAGATTTGTTTTTTTTCAAAAAAATTATTAAAATAATTGTATGAAGAAAATAATACTGGCTTTACTCGTAATTGTAATAGGAACATTTGTATATGCAGATGAGCCTGTTCCTGCACTTCGTCCTGCATCACCGGATGTGCCGTCAGAGGTGCCGTCTAATGACGGGGAATACATGCCAAATGTTATAAAAACCCATGAAGATGTGAAGTATGAGGAAAAAGACAATTCTTCTACCGAGCAGGTCAATGGTGAGGATGAGGAATACGAGTATGTAGAAGAAGAGGAAACAGAAACTTCAAAAACGAAACCTTCTTCAACGGAAAACGTTCAGAAGGCAGAACCGGAACAGCCAAAAGTGGATGTGCCTTCTGAGGGGTATAATCCTATAAATAATGACGCAAGTTCTGACAATGTTCAGAACAACAATTTTGTTCCGACAAGCAATGTTGCTCCCGAGGAACAGAACGTTAAGAAACAAAAAGTAAAGAAAAAAAAGGCAAAAAAAGAAAAGAAAAAGAAGAACAAAGACGGGAAACCTGATTTTTCAAAATATAAAGACGCGGCAACCGATCCTTATGTGCAGAGTATTTATGAGGAAAAAACACCTGAGCAGAAACTTCAGGAAGAAGAGGATGCAAAGCCAAAGACTTATTCTCAGGATGATTACGAGCAGATGTACAGAGATATGAAGGTGCCTGAGTTTTCATTTATCCACGGGGTTGATCCCGATCAGTATTATGATATGAAGGATACCACCTGGTCGCCGTATCCTTTATTCCGTCTTAATTCTCCGTTATATTTCAAAACAATGACTATTGAGCCGGGGTATTATCTTCTCACTCCGAGAAAATATAAGGATGATTGGTATATTTTGTTCAAAGAGTCTGGAACGGTTAAGTATATCGTGCCTGCAATATCGAGAGAGTTTACTCCTGCAAACTATTACAGAAATAATCTTCCCGAACTTGATATGAAAAAATCTCAGCGCTGGCAGATAAAATTCCTGAACGCTTGGGGTAAGTATGTGAGAAAATCAAAACGTAGACCTGCAATTCAGACTAATGTTGAGCTGACGGATCTTGATAATAACTTTTTACTGCTCGATTTATATTACGGTGAACACAAATATTCGTGTATCTTCAGAATTGAAAAATTCTAAATTTAATATAAATGAATGAAATTAGTTTAAAATGCTTATTTTGTGCTGACAAAAGGGTTGTCCTGTGATATAATTTTTTCTACAGATAGTAATTTCGAGGGGTACTCTATTTATGTTACAGGAAGCAACAAAAGCAATAAATTCTGCATTTAATAACAGTTTTGTAAAAAAGTTATCATTGTATCTTCATGACTGCGTGCGTGAAGAGGTTAAAAGTTCTACCTTCAGGAACCTGAAGGCGGACAGGGATAACAAGTGGATTTTCCTTAAAGAGGACGATAAACTTTTTACTTCCGATATAGAGTATCTGAGATTAGACGGAAGTGACAGCAAAATTACCGAAATGATGATTCAGAGTGAACTGAATCAGAAGGAAAAATACCTTATTTACGGTTATATGTTTCTTGTCGGCGGTAACCCTAAGAGTAAAAAGAAAAACGAATTTCTGACGCCGTTGCTTTATATGCCATGCAGACTTGAACGTAACGGGGTAAATATAAACTGTATGCTCACGGATGAGTTTTTGTCGCTCAATACAGGTGCATTGACTTCGCTGATGCAGAAAAACGGTGATGAAGAAGAAATGGAACAGTTGCTTGAAGGCTTGCTCAATGTTGTACCGACTCTTCCTATTACCCAGGAAAAGATGGATATTTTCTTAACTACATTAAGATCAGTCATTCCTGATATATCAATTAATCTTGATCACACTGACGATATTGATGAGGATAACATTACAAAAGACAGCCCGTCAAAGGCTGACGATTCTTCTGACAGTGACGACAACGCTGATGACGGGGATGATGATACTCCGTCAAAACCTGCTCAAAAGATTGAAAAAATCAGATTAACAAGCCAGTGTGCAATAATTCTGACAAAAAGACCGTCTGTTACAGCAGGGGTTTTGCACGAGCTTATGCAGATATCAGAAAAGCCTAGCGGTGTTTACAGAGAAACCGTTTTGAACGTAATCAATGAGGAATACACTCAGTCTAAGTCTGTTCAGATTCCTCAGAAGAATATGGATGATTTTAACCCGATAACCCCGCTTGCGCTGAGTGATTCACAGGCAAGCGTTATCGAAAAGATAGAAACCGGCAAGCTTGTATCTGTGTACGGACCGCCGGGAACAGGTAAATCTCAGACTATTGTAAACCTGGTTGCTCACCTTATCGCAAACGGAAAAACCGTACTTGTTGCATCAAGAATGGATAAGGCTGTTGATGTTGTTGCAGACAGGCTGAATGATTTGGGTGCACCATATCTTGCTCTGAGAGCAGGCAGATTAAACTATCAGAAACAGCTCAGTTTCCAATTACAGGATTTGCTTGCAGAGAAGGTAAACCTTGACGAAGATTTGGATAACAACGTTCTTGTTGATGTTTCCGATATGGAAGATTTGCTTGACGGTATCAGAGATTTGGAAAATAAAGCTGAAAATATTATCAAACTCGAAAAAGAGTGGACTGAAGTAGGTCAGGAAGTCGCAGACAAAAAGAAAATGACGGGGGCGCCTCAGTTTATCAGAGGTAAATTCAAGAGAAGTGAAATAAATCAGATAAGATCGTTGTCCCAGGAACTTGAGAAGAATCTTGAAAAATCAGGTTTCTTTGCCTCTGTGAATAACTATACTTCAATAAATAAACTTAAAAAGGTGTTAAAGCTTGAAGAATTTGAACTGAATCAGGGTAATCTTCTCAAACTGAATGAAGAACTGGAACTTGCTGATTTAATTTGTAAAGCAAGAGATATAGAAGAAGATATTCAGGACATGGGTAATATTCACGTTATTGCCGAAAAAATCAGAACCTTGAAGAAAAAACAAAAGAAACTTGTAACAGACATTTTGATAAATAAACGTAGAGAAGCGCTTAAAGGCTTAATGCGTGATCAGGTCAAACGTCAAAGACTGTTTATTCATTCAAAATCTTTGGTTGAAAGAAAGAAGAGCCTTCAAAACAGATTACTTGAAGCAGAAGATTTTAAACCGCTATTGGAAGCCTTCCCTTGCTGGTGTGTTACCACTTATGCGGCATCGGGTTCTCTTCCTATGAAACCGGGTTTGTTTGACGTTGCGATTATTGATGAGGCATCTCAGTGTGATATAGCAAGCTGTTTCCCTATTCTGTACAGAGCTAAGCGTGCGGTAATTGTAGGTGATGATAAGCAGTTACCTCATTTATCTTTCCTCGAAAACGCAAAAGAACAATCGTTTATGAGTAAATATGAAATTGCGGACAGATATCAACTTATGTGGAGATTCAGAACAAACTCAATGTTCGATATCGCAAACTATTATTCAATGCTCCCTGTATTATTAGATGAGCATTTCAGAAGTTTGCCTCCAATTATCAATTTCTCAAACAAGGAATTTTATTCTGACAGAATAAGGGTTATGCGTCAGAATAATCCTAATGAAAAAGTGCTTGAAATTGTTGAAGTCCCTGATGGTAAGGTCGATTTTGATGCAACAAGAAACCTACCTGAAATTGAGGCACTTGTGAAACGTGTACACGAAATTATCGTTGATAATGAACGTGAAAACCCTGATAACCCTGTGACGATAGGTATAATTTCTCCGTTCAGGGCGCAGGTTGAGCAAATTCAGATATCGTTAGGCAAGGTTATTTCTGATTATATGATAGAAAAACACCAAATTGTTGTCGGTACGGCTCACTCCTTCCAGGGTGATGAAAGAGATATTATTCTTATTTCTTGGGCTTTTGCAAACAACAGTTTCCCTCAGAGTCTGACTTTCCTTCAGAAACCGAATCTGTTCAACGTTGCAATTACACGTGCTAAGAACAAGATGATAAACTTTGTTTCAAAAGACTACACAGATTTGCCTGAAGGCTTGTTCAGAAGTTATCTCGGTTATATTAAGGAATACGAGGCAAAATATCAAAAGATAGTTAATAAAGAGATTGATGAAAACACTTACAAAAACTCGTTTGAAAGAGAAGTTGCGGAAACTCTCAGAACTCTCGGTTATGATGTTCAGGCTGGTGTTGATCTCGGCGGGGTAAACGCTGACCTTGTCGTGAACAACAAGTTTGTTATAGAATGTGACGGTTTTGAAGATAATGTGAAAATGAAGATTAAGAACATGAAGAAACAAGCAGTAATAGAACGCTGCGGGTTCAAGGTCTGCCGCTTCTCTTACAGAGAGTGGCTCCAGTCATCAGAAGCCTGTGTAAACAGAATATCGAATTATTTATAACAAAATGGATGGTTTAAGAGAAGAATTTAATAGTGCTTTTAACCTTCATAAAGAAGGCAAACTTGATGAGGCCGAATCCGGTTACAGGGAATTAATCGAAAAAGGCTACAAGGTTGCTGAAATGTGGAATCTTACAGGCATGATTTATATGCAGAGGTTTCAGCTTTCGAAGGCGGAAGAATATATTTTAAAAGCGATAGAGCTTGAGCCGAACCCTTATTTTTTCGAAAATCTCGCAAAAGTTTATCTTGAAAAAGAGGATAGTGAACAGGCTATAAAGTTGTACAATGAGCTTGTTAAAACAAATCCTGACAATTTCGATTATTTGTTTAATCTGGCATCTGCGTATAAACTTGCGGGGAATATTGATAAAGCCGCGGAAACTTATATAAGAGCAAGTGAAGTATGCCCTGATAATCCTGATACGTTTTTTAATTTAGGTCTGATTTATGATAACGAGGGGCAGCCGGATAACTCAATTAAATATTACAAAGAGGCGCTTAAGCTCAGACCTGATGATATGGAAACCCGGTATTTTACGGGACTTGCATATTTTAAAAACAGAGATTATAAAAACGGACTCCCGTATTTTGAAAACAGGTTGTGTAAACAGTCTGCTTTGGTTACGCAGTTGAACACTTATCCTAATCTTGTCAGGAAAGCTCCTGTCTGGGAAGGGGAAGATATCAGTGATAAAACTCTGTACACATATTATGAGGCAGGGTTTGGTGATATTCTGATGTTTGCAAGGTATCTGCCAATGCTCAGAGAAAGATGTAAAAAGCTGATATTCAAACCTCAGGCACCGTTGGTGGAGTTGTTTGAGTACAATTTTCCTGATATAGATTTTCAGAAATATTTTGTCAACGAACATGAAATGGACTTTGATTATCATATTCCTATTCTCAGTGTGCCTTATGTATTGGGACTTGATGAAACAAACGGTATGTTTACGGGTAAATCTGGTTATTTAAAGGCGGATCCGGAAATAGTGAAACGATATAAGATAGACTATTTTAACAACACAAAATTTAAAATCGGTATCAAATGGCGTGGCAATACTCATTATGAAATGGACAGGGTAATTGATGTAAAATCATTTACAAAATTATTTGATATTCCGAATACTCAGTTTTATTCTTTTCAGACCTTTGAGGGCTCAGAAGATTTGAATGAGATAATAAATGATTACAATATTGTCGATATTGGCAGTACGGTAGAAAATTTTGCCGATACTGCAGGTGCTCTTGAGAATATGGATTTGATTATATGTAACGATACTTCGCTTGTCCATCTTGCAGGCGCAATGTCAAAACCTTGCTGGGTACTCCTTCCATATCTTTATAATTGGCGCTGGCATCTGGATATAAATAAATGTGACTGGTACGATACTGTAAAACTCTATCGTCAGAAGGAAGTTGGGAACTGGGATGAGATTTTTGACAGAATGTATGCCGATTTAAAACAAATTGTCTAATTTAGTGCAGCGTGAGCCTGTGATACAACATCTTTGACGTTTAAATCGATTTCCTGTGTATTCTTATCGGTTGTGAAATATATGAGGTATTCTATGTTACCTTTTGGCCCTTTTATTGAGGAGAAGGTCAGCCCTAAAATATTGTATTCAAGTCTGTGTACACAGTTGATAACTTTTTCGATAACCATTTCGTGTACTGATTTATCTGTAATAATTCCGCCTTTTTCGACGTATTCTTTTCCCGCTTCAAACTGGGGTTTTATAAGGCAAATCATTTCGTGAAAATCAGGGTTTAAAAGAGTTTTCAGATTAGGCAGAACTCTTTCTAATGAGATAAACGACATATCTGAAACGAGCAAGTCAGCAAGCTGTTCGTTATCCGAGTAAATATCATTTACCCCGCAGATTTTGAGGTTTGTTTTTTCGATAGTTTTAACACGTTCGTCTGAGCGAATTTTCCAGGCAAGCTGACCGTAGCCGACATCTACCGCATAGACAAACTTAGCACCCCTCTGGAGCAGGCAGTCTGTAAAACCACCGGTTGAAGCACCCGCATCAAGGCAAACTCTGTCTTTTGGGTTGTATTCAAAGGCATCAAGTGCTTTCTGGAGCTTAAACCCGCCTCTCGAAACATAAGGCATAGACTTAACCGTGAATTCGTATTCTTTTTCAGGGTTTAGCTGATAACCGGCTTTTGTTATTACTTCATCATTAACCATAACCTGTCCGGCCAGAATAGATGCGGAAGCCTTACTTTTGTTTTCAAAATAACCTAAATCAACGAGTATTTTGTCTAATCTTTCTTTCATAAAAAGATTATAGCTCAAAACTGTCATATTAAATACTATATTTGTATAGTGCAAAATTTTTATAATTATTTTATAATTTGATTAATAAAATTGTCCGGAAAAATAAGGAGAAATAAATATGGAAATTAAAGTTATTTCTGATTTACTAAATCAAGAATGCGATATTCTTGCGGTTAACCTTTTTGAAGGTGAAAAGACTACTCAAGAGCTCGCAAATAAGTACGCTATTGAAGAAGATCATTTTGAAGGTAAGTTCGGTCAAACATATCTTTTACCTACTTATGGCCAGCAAAAGGCAAGAAAAGTGTTAGTTATCGGTTTTGGTAAGAGAGACGAATTTAACCCTGATAAACTCAGACAGGCAACAGGCAAAGTAATCAAAAAAGCTGTTCAAATGGAGGCTAAAACGGTTACTTTTGAATATACCGGACTTGATTTTAACTGGGCAGAACAGTTTACTTACGGTGTAGGTATTGCAGATTATTCTTTCGATAAATACAAAACTAAAAAAGATAAACACGTAGAGACAGTGTATGTAAACGCTGATGAGGGTGCTATCAGATTTGCAGAAAAAATTACAAAAGCTATGAAAGTATCAAGAGACTTGGCTAACGAACCTGCTCAGTATGCTACACCTACAAAACTTGCAGAAATCGCAAAGAGTTTGAAACTTGATACAAAAATCTATGATAAGAAAGACTGTGAAAAAATGGGTATGGGCGCATACTTAGCAGTTGGAAGAGGCAGTGCGGAACCTCCTAAATTTATCCACATGAAGTATTCTACTCCTAACCCGAGAAAGAAAATCGCTATCATCGGTAAAGGTATTTGTTTTGATAGCGGCGGTCTTGATATTAAACCTGCATCATCAATGCTTACAATGAAGGATGATATGTCAGGTGCAGCTTGCGTTATCGGTGTTATGAGTGCCATAAAAGAAATTGCTCCTGATGTAGAAGTTCACGGTATAATCGCAGCCTGCGAAAATATGCCGGGATGCTCAGCTTACAAACCGGGTGATATCCTTACTGCAAAGAACGGTAAAACTATTGAAGTTGATAATACAGACGCTGAAGGCCGATTAACTCTTGCAGATGCGCTTTGCTACGCTGATGAACTCGGAGTTGACGAAATTGTTGATCTTGCAACCCTTACAGGTGCTTGTATGGTTGCTTTGGGTAATCAGGCAGCAGGTATTGTCGGTAATGACGACGGTGTCGTAAAATCAATTATCGAAACTGCAAAATGGTGCGGTGAAAGATATTGGGAATTACCGATGTATGAAGAATATAAAGAATCACTGAAGAGTAACGTTGCTGATATGCAAAACACGGGCTCACGTTGGGGCGGTGCTTCAACTGCAGGTCTTTTCTTAAAAGAATTTGTTGAAAAGACTAAATGGGCTCATATCGATATTGCAGGTGTTGCATACTTCGACAAGGCACAGGGCGAATTTATTAAAGGTTCGACCGGTGCCGGTGTCAGAGCAATGATTAAATACATTTTGAAGTAAGATTAACTCAAAATAAAAAGAGAGGCTAATATTAGCCTCTCTTTTTATTTTTCAATAATACTTAACAGTTTTATACATAGTTGTAAAGCTTGATATGACACGATTCAAAACGAATGTAAAACAACCAAATGTTAAATGTTTTTGTTACACCCTTTATTAATATTGGGAAATAGTTTAAAATATTATCAATTGGTGTGTACTATTTAGTTTATGGTAGGTTATATATTATGGCTAAAAGAGTCGATACTGCAACAAAGACGACTAGAAATAAAGAGTTTAATTCATATTTTGAAATTATAAATAGCAGTAATAGTATTTATCATACGGTTTTATCAACAACTGCAAATACAAAAAAAATTATTCAGAATATAAAACTTCACGATGTCGGGGAAGCTATCGTAAAGAAAGGTTCTGAGATTGCTGATGATGCCTTAAACAATACGGCAATGATTGAGACATTATATGGCTTCGACACTAAATCTGCAAAAATACTTGCATACTATGCGGTTAACGGTGAACCGGATCCTTATGATGATCCTGAGGGGTATGTAGCATACAAAAAACTGGAAGAAATGTTAGAGGCTAACGGAACATCATTTGAAAAGATCAAAACAATGGTTATTGATTACTATAAAACAGATGATAATCCGGAGGGAATATTTGATGATGATACCAAAGATAATCCATACTACATTTTCGGTGCACCTGAACAGGTGGTTCTTAATAACAGACAGCACTATAACAACTGCGGTATAGAATCAACTCTCAACCTCCTTGCAATGGCAGGGTATATAAAAATGAGCGAAAACCTTAAAGACCAAAGTAAGGTTGAGAAAAACTTTTTGAAAACTAATCTAGAGCGCAACCTTGCAAGTGATGCAGGTGAATTAGGTGTTATGGATGAATCTGACGGTGGAACTTTGCCTGATGATTACAGAGATATAATGGCATATTACGGTATTAGCTCAAAATCATACTATATCACCGATAAAGCAGATGAATATGTGTATGATGCTGCTAAAATAAATGAATTTGCCTACAAAATCAGTCAGGGTTGTGGCGCCGTCGTGGGTGTTTGTTCAGATGTGTTGTGGAATGAAGCTCAGTCTGAAACTGAATCGGGTGAGAAACACATAGATCATGCCATTGCTGTATTAGGTGTGGTTTATGATACAGCCACCCCGTATGATGCAGAACACGGCACTTACAAAACTCCTATCGGGTTCTATATTCAGGATACCGGTGCCTGGATGACAAGATTTATTTCTTATGCTGATTTTATTGATGCAACTTTGTGTGAATATAAGTATGGCGAGACAAGTGAAGTCGATAAAACATTAGATACTTTGAAAGAATGGGATTCCAGAAAAAATGCTTTCATTACAAAAGATACTGAAGGTATCTTTGTAACTCTTACGGATAATCCGATTAAAAATGAAATGTTCAACCTGAATGCAACAGGTGACAAGTACGCCAATACAATCTGGGGCAACAGCGGAAACAATGTTATAAAAGGTATGAAGGGGAATGACACTCTATATGGCGGCGCCGGAAATGATACCATCTACGGTGGCGCAGGTGATGATATTGTAGTCGGGAACAGAGCATATAAAATAGATGTATCTCTTGATGGAGACCCATTCAAATTTGATTCGATTTCTGATGATTTTGAAGCTTATCTAAAAAAAGCGGGTGCGATGTCGGATAGAGATGATGATCCTCTAAAGGCAAGATTAAAAACTATTGAACGTCAAACCATAACCGGAGACTATGATGATTTAACAGAGTTGTATGATGCTGTTAAGGAAGGTCTTCCAAATGGTATAAATACTTTATATGGTGAAGCCGGAAATGATATTATTATCGGTGGCGAAGAAGCTGATTTAGTATACGGTGGTAAAGGTAACGATTATGTATACGCTGGTGACGGAAGAAACGCTGTTTATGCAGGTGCCGGTAATGATGTACTTGTAGGCGGTTATGATAATGACAAATTGTTTGGTGATGCCGGAAATGACTACATATTCGGGCTTGAAGATGATGATACTATTGATGGCGGCGCCGGTAATGACCACATTTGGGGCGGTTCAGGCGATGACAGAATAGAAGCAGGCGCAGGTAACGATAATATTTATTTTGAAGGTTATAATTTCGGTACCGATGAAGTGACGGCAAAAGCCGGAAAAACAACCTTTAACTTTGTTGACGGAACTCTTGAAAGTGCATCAAAAGTTACTGATTTCTTCTTCTCTTTAGATAAGCAGGAGGATAACAATGGAATTATGGATTTGACAATTGGGTATACCCAGGAAGACTTAGAAGATGGTGATACCGGAATTAATTTCCAGAATTTCTGTACTTCTAAATATACGAAAGCAAAATCGCTTGCGTTACACGATGAAGATGGTGATTACAAATTTGCTTTGTCAACAAAATCAGCAGTAGCTGCTACCCAAAATGTGAATAATGTATTGCTTACAACTTATACTAAGGGTACAAATATTACCACAAGTAATAAGAATGATGTTGTTACAATGATTGGCGTAGACACCGATATGGATAATACGTATAATGATCAGAATATAGCGGATAAAATAACATATACAGGTGGACACGATAAGTATGTATCTGAAGAACGAAATACAAAATATGTTGTAAATAGTTTGGATGATGCTACAAATCTGTCTATCTATGATAACATCACAGGTTTAACAAAATGGACTAATTACGATCAGTATATAACAGACCTTCAAGATCCAACCAAAGGAGCGGAATTTGTTGAGGGTCATATGAATCTGTATAGAACTGAAAATGGTGTAAGTACAAAGGATAGCCTGTATGTAAATAACATAGAAAATAAAAATAGCTTCCATTTCTTCTTTGATGTAGCAAAAGAGGGTGGTACAGTCCAAAGTAACGGTTTATATATACTTGACAGTACCGGTGCTAAATATACCTCTGTAGCAGCTGGTGATGATGTATCAGGCTTAATTTATATGGATAGTTTCTTTGGTAACAGCGAAAGTGGTTTCGGTAACGGAATGATTGAACACTTGTACTATAAGAATGAAATGGAATATGAAAATTTTAGCGGTGATATAAACACTATAAAAGCTAATGTAGCAAGTTGGTTGAGTAATTATAATGACAATCATGGAACTGATTACGATTGTATATTTGAAGCATTACAAGGTGATGTATCAGGTGAAGATCTGATTACTCTATATAATGTTCCTGCTGCATAAACGAAAACATCTGAGAATATAAAAAAGAGGATAACCAAAAGGTTATCCTCTTTTTAGTACTTATAACTTATCTGTATGAGTAAATTACACATTTACCCCTATGCATTGAATGTCTTGAAGGATCTGTCAATATTTTTACTTACAATCTGTTTAACCGAATCATATTCAGTCTTGAGTGCGTTATGCTGTTGATCAATTCTTGCCAGTTGTAAATCAAGTTTTGTTTCTTTTCCGTCAATATCTTTAATAGCTCTTTCATATTCTACGCTCGCCTGAGCAATCAATTCTTCATTTGATACTTCTGCTAAATCAGGGTCAACAGAAAGACTTGTTTCAGCAAAGATATTGACTTTATCTCCGTTATCGAAGAATGATTCTTCTCTTGTCATCTTATATAATTGTGCTTCACCGCTGTTTAGAGCTTTTTCTAACCATCCTCTGTCAACAGCATTTTCTCTGCTGATAATAGAGTAGCCTCTGCCCTTGACGATATTTCCGTCATCCTCAGTATAACCAGCGATTTGTCTGTAAACACCTTTCCAGTAAGAATAGTTGCCGTCATTTCTCATTTCGTTTATAAAATCTTCGTTTTCAGAAAGGTCTAATCTGTTTGAATATAAATAATTTTTTGCAACAGCCAACATAAAGTCCTGTTCATCCGGGAAGTCTGAGAAATATTGGCTTTTCCAGTAAGAATAATTACCGTCTGCTTTCATTGCATTTACATAATCAGCGTCGCTTGACAAAGTATTTCCGTTTTTATCAACACCGTTTTGGTATACTCTGTTTCTTGCAACCTTGACGATATATTCTTCTAATTTTTCATCAACCGTTTTTTCTGTACCATCCGCTTTTAAAGGATTGATGCTGGATTTAATAGGGTCAATATTAGCTGTTTCTCCGCCAATTTTAGACGTGATTTGTTCAGGTAAGAAGATTCTTCCTGCAGAGTCCGTAATTATATACATTGAATGTATTCCGCCGCCAACATTTGCCGAAATCATATTTGTGTACGTAATATCATGGTATTCCTTGCCGGTGCCTGTTACAACAGCCATCTGGAACTTGGTTGAATCAAGTGCCTCAAGATATTTATCATATTCGGCCTGCTTACTGTCAACTAAGTCAAGCTTAGAATACTGAATGCCCTGTGCCTGAAATTCAAGATCGTGCATTCTTGCGGTTAACGATAGCAAACGTGCCTGTGACGCCGACATACCCATAATTAGGTCTCCTTTGTTTTTATTCCCTTTGCATGTCATGACGGCATTTTCAGCCATTTCTTTAGTTTTTTAAAAGGTTTTGTTACAATTCGTTACATTGGTAAAGTATAAGTGAACAGTGAATAGTAAATTGTAAACAGATAATTTGTTATTCTTAATGTTGAAGCAATATTTTGTTTATTTTATGAGTATTATATGGAAACTAAGTTTAATCACTATACCGTAATGAAAAACGAGGCTGTTGATGCATTAGAATGCAAAGACGGCAAGATATATGTTGACTGCACATTAGGCGGAGGCGGACATAGTGAGCTTATACTTAAAAGAATTTCTCCGAACGGAAAGTTGTATGCGTTTGACATCGATGACGAGGCAATAGAATATGCTTCTGAAAGATTAAAAGATTACAAAAATCTTACGATTATAAGAGATTCTTATGTTAACATAAAGCAGGCTCTTAAAGGGTATGGTGTTGATAAAATCACAGGCGGGGTTCTTCTTGATTTGGGTGCATCATATCACCAGCTGACAAAACAGGAAAGAGGCTTTTCTTTTTCTAAGGAGGCTCCTCTTGATATGAGGTTTGATATGTCTGCTGATTTTTCTGCGTATGATGTCGTGAACGGGTATAAAGAAGATGAGCTTGTAAAGATTTTCAGCGAATACGGGGAAGAACGATTTTCAAAACGAATTGCAAAAGCAATTGTAAATAAAAGGGCAAACGGGCCAATTAAGACTACGACTGAATTAGCAGATTTGATAGTTCATTCGACTCCGAGGGTGAAAACTTCTATACATCCTGCTACAAGAGTATTTCAGGCTATTCGTATAGAAGTGAACGGGGAGTTAAAAAATGTAAAAAATGTATTGACTGATGTATTGGAATTATTGGATTATGGTGCTATAATATCTGTAATTAGTTTTCATTCTCTTGAAGATAGGATTGTGAAAAATTTATTCAGGTATGAGGCGCAAAAATGCAGATGCAATGAAATGATTTGCAAATGCGAACCTCCAAGAATTGAGTTAGTGAATAGAAAGCCAATTACGGCAAGTGAAGAAGAAATAAAAGAAAATCCGCCATCAAGAAGTGCAAAACTGAGAATAGTGAGATATATTAAGCAGAAATAGGTTAGTATTTTGAATAATAATCGTATCAGAACAAGAAACACCAACAGCAGACTACGTCCTGAATATAACGTGGGCTATATTTCTGATGCGATAAGAGATAATGATGAACACGTTATCAGCGGATATTTTCCTAAACAGAATTCTGTAAAAGCAATGGCGATAAAAAAAGTGAACAGAACTCTTTGTGTATTACTTATATGTGCAATATTTATTTCGGCAATAAGCTACTATTTTGTAGTTTCTAGCGAAATGAAATTAAACGAATGTAGCAGAAAAACTACTCTTTTGAATGTTGAAAATGCAGAATTGCAAAATAAATTAGACAAACTGAAATCATTTAATAACGTAGATTTAACTATGCAAAAGAACAATCTTCTTCAAAGACCTGAAGAGGTTATTGATGTTCCGGAAGTAAAGACAAACCACGCAGCGAAAAAATCTGCTGATACTCCGAAACCGAAAGCATGGGTTTTAGGCTATTAGTATAGCAAATTCTGTGTTTAGATACGTTATATAAGTATGAATACTGTGCAACAGCGAAAATTTGTTACGCAAAATTTGTATGCAGGCGAAAAGGCATTGAGAAGTTTCCGTGCAGAGTTTCCTAATGTGAATTCAAATACCCGTTATAATCAACTGATTGAAAAGCACAGTAATGATGAAGATTATGCCGAATTATTGTCAAAGCTGAGAGGTAAATCAATTCTTGCCGGTCTGAAGTTAGATTTGATGAGAACAACTTATAATCAGACACCTAATAAAATAGATTATTTGAAGATGGCGGTTAAACAGCAAAGAGTGGCAAACTGTCAGGAACGATCTTTTCTTATACATAATCAACTCGAGCAAATGGGTGTAGAATCTCAGAATGTGAGAATAAATTTTGTCCCGAATAGCGGAAGGGATATCCACAAAAATCACGCTTTTACCGTAATTGGGCTTGATAAAAATGCGGATTTAAAAGACCCGAAAACCTGGGGCAAGAATGCTGTTATCGTTGATGCCTGGGCTAATATTGTTAAAAGAGCATCAGAAGGGATTGATTACATAAAAGATATCTTCAGATTTAATCCTAATGCTGAAACTTGTGAGTTTAGTGCATTTAGAAATATGTAATTTTAGTTTGTAAAACTTGTTTCGTAGTTTCCGCCTTCAGAGAGTTTGAAGAGCATACGTATTTTTCTTCCGTCGTAAGAATCAGGCGGCGGGTTATATCTCGGGGTGCGCATAAGCATTTCATAAACTGCCTTGTTAACGGTTTCGTTATTTGACTGTGATACAAAGTTTCTGTTTATGAGTTTTCCTGCATTATCTATAGCAAACTCAATTTCGCAGGAGCCGCTTCCCACTACACCAGATGTGATAAGGTTAGAAAGGAGCCGCATACGTAAAGCGCTTCTGTAATTTAACATTGCATAATCAAGTGACCTGTTTGTTTGTGCAGGCGTTTTAACCATTTGCTGAGCAGGTTTTGATGATGTCTGAGTTTGGGTAGTTTTTGGTTTGGCAGTTTGTGTTGCCGGTTTTGGAGTAGTCTGCTGAACCTTTTTTACGGGTGCAGGTTTAGCCGCAGGCTTTGGTTCGGGCTTTGGCTTAAAGATTTCTTTTATCTGTTCTATCGGTTTTACTTCAGGTTCAACCACTTCAGGCTGAGGCTGAGGGTTTATCCAGAAACTCTCTAACGACGGAATATTCGGATTTACTGTCTTTTGTATTTCCGGTTTTGCAGGTTTTGTTTCCTGTTGAGGTTCTATTTTAGGGAAGAACATCAAAACTAAAACCGATAAGATAAGACAGACTACAAAAACCAACCACGATAACACACCGCCTTTATCAACATTGACGGGTTGTTTAGCCTTTTCTTTCGGTAGGGTCTCATATACTTCTTCAAAAGTATCATTTCCGCAGTCGCAAAAGTCAGGTTTTACTTTATATTCATTTCCGCATTCATTACATCTGAACATAGCATTATTGTACCATAATTTGACGAAATAGATAAATATCGAAGATTATATATTACGGAAAAATTCTTCTTTTATCTTATATTCTTGCGGCGCTGCCTGATTAATTTTTTCGGTAATAATATGTACAGAGTTTTCATAATCAGCAACATCATCAGGATAGCATATATAGTCCATCGGTTGTGTTTTACTGTTCTTGTGAATTCCCGCAAGGACATTTCTGAAGAGTTCAATCATATTAACCTCTGCCATTGATTTAATTGTTTCGTCATCAAAGTTAAAATCAATAAAATTAAATTCCTGTGTATTCCAGTCAATAAAAGTATTAGCCGTGTGGACGAAGTCAAACACAAATTCTTTCGGGGTTAAGATATTTGTGACGGCATTATCATAAGTTTTTTGCGGTAAATTTGCCAGATTTTTTAAATAAGTCAGGTAAGACACGACAAAATTCTTATAATTTACGTAATACTGATCAGGTATAACAAATTTGTACTCTTCCGAATTATCGGCAAGTTGTCCTTCTTTGATATCCGTGACACCTTCTTTACAGAAGTCTAGAGCTTTCAGCACGGCCTCTCTGCCATATTTTGAACTGATATCCTTCAAAATAATAAACTGTTTTCTGTGCGGGTCTTCATTAAAAACTCCTTCAACGGAACCCAGCGGGCGTATGTAGTCTTCATATACAGCCTTGCCTGAAACTCTTTTTATGATTGAAATAGATGCTTTATCTAATACGATAACATCTTTTGGGTTGGCATAACCTTTTTGTGCAAATTCCGAATCTCTTTTGTCTACATGATACAAATACAACCCGAAATTCGGATTAGATATCACGTCGTCCGAGTATTTTACTGGAATCGGAACGATATCTTTAGGAATAGTTTCAGGGTTATCCAGATAATCTGATTTAATTTTTAAGATTAAATCTTTATAATGGGCAAGCAAAAATACCCCGACTTTATCTTTTATTTCAATCGGGAAATTTTTAATAGATTCCATGATTAAATTATAAATATTATCTTTTTCAATATCGCTGTGAATGTTCTGTATTTGTTCAAACTTATCTAATTTTACAGTTATGTTGTCTGTACGGTATATTGTGGTGTTATCCGTATCAGATGAGTTAAATAAAATTTCTGCAAGATATCCGTTATTATTTTGATATTTCTCTTTTAAACTGTTGCAGATTTCCGTATTATCAATTCTATTATTGTTTTTTATAAACCTTATGAAGATCCAGGATACATTTCCATCAGTATCCCTGAACTAGATTTGAGGTTCCGGATATGCGTGATGAGAGATGTTCATTATCTGGCATTGTTTAGTTCTCAGATAATCTTCGACAGTATAATCAGCCATAATTTGGAATTCTGTATCAGAAGTTTCAATCTGCTCATCTCCTGTTATATCCTCCGGTGTTATTTCCTGCTTGCTTTCTGTGTGGTATAAATTCCAACCGTTATTTTTTAGTTTTAACTGTTCAATACTGTGAAAATTTTCTATTTCAGGAACGATAACAGGGAATATACACGGAATAAAATTATTTTGTTTTGCCACTTCAAGCTGCGGCTTGATTTTATCGGCAGGTAAAAAAGAGTGACCGTCTTTATTTTGAATATCAATCAGTACGGAAAAAATCTGATTTTTATACTTAAAACTCAGGTTATCATACGAATTTATTATAAGTTTATCATTCAGCCAACTGCATTGGTCTGAAGCATTAATCTTTTTGCTCAGCTCTTGTTTTGCTATATTGAAAAACATCATAAACGAAACGTTCGGACGGTTTTGTCTATTTGTTTCTCTCTCAGATGTAGGATTATTGTTATTCATTTGCCAGCTAAATACCTTGTATTTCAGAATATATCAAAAACTTATCATAAAAACGGTGAAAATAGAACGACTATTCCCACTGTACGTGGTAATCATCTTCTATTCTGTCTTCTGCAGGACAGACACTGTTTATTCTTTTTGTCAGTTCATCCGATACGGAATTAAACAACTCAATATCTTCCGCAGAATATAACAAATCCTTAGGCTGAACCGGGTAGACATAGGAATGTCCGAGTAATACATTTCTAAACCGTTCTATTTGAGCTTTTACCGGAAATTCTTCCAGAAAAATTTTCTCAAAAAGCGGATCTATAAAATTAAATTCTTTTGTTTGGTAATCCAGCAAAATATTGTTAGGATGGTCAAAATCGAATACAAAATTTTTGGCGGACAGAATATTATTTACAGCCCTCGTATATGTATCCTGCGGAAGTACGGACAATAATTTTACATAGAAAAGAAAATTATTTTTCAGTTTAATATAATCGGAATAAAACTTTTTGCCGTCAATAAAATTGTAATTATCAGATCCTAAAATAAGTTTATTTTTCTTTATGTTGTTTATTCCGTTTTTGCAATAATTCAGAGTCTTAATTGCGATTCCGCAGCCAAATTTTGATTTTATATCAGTCATTAATTTAACTTGTTCTTCATTATCATCAACAAGGTCATATAAATTTGAACGGTAATATAGGGATATTTGCATTCCGCCAACTTTTTTAATAATCGAAATATTTTTAGTCTTCATGTGTATTGATTCTTCAGGTAATATGTAACCATTCTTTGCGTGTATTGAATCTTTTTGACATATTTGATAGAGCGGGAAACCAAAATTTGGGTTATCTGCTATATTTTGTTCATACTTTATTGGAACAATTGATAAATTTTTATCCAGTGTCTTTATAAAATCAAGATTTGTTTTAAGAAGAAGTTCGCTGTAATTTGGGATGTTAAATATAAATGTACGGTCAGTTTGATCTGCCGGTTTTTTTGTAATTGAGTTTATGACAATACTATATGCATCTTCTTCCAAGATATTATTTTTAGTAAGTAAATCGGAATTTTCGGTTGAGTGTATTTGCTCCATTTGGGTCAATTTTATATTGACGTTATCCTGTCTGTAGATTTTTTTGTCTTCGTTCGAGGAAGAAAGCAAAAGATTTACAAAGTAACCGTTATTTCTGTATCCCTGTTTTATAATCTTTTGAATTTCTTCATTGTTCTTTTCGAGATAATCGTTATCCTGATTTATTCTGACTATTGCCCAGGCATGTTTTCCCGTAGGTTCTTTAAACCATATTTGCGGGTTCATATCCAGCCTGTCCTGCCAAAAGTTTATTGTACAATGTCTAGATTGTAAAAAGAGTATAAAGTATCGTATTCCTAAAAAATTCAATTCCCACTCAGACATTTCAACGGGCTCATCATTGGCTATATCAGTCGGAATTATAGGTTCTCCTGTTGTTGTATTGTACAGGTTAAAACCGGTTATTTTTGAGTTTGAAACATCAAACTCATGTACGCTTTTGGTGTTTATAGGGAAAATACAGGGAATTAAATTATACTTTTCCGCTATATCTGACTGCATTTTTAAGTCATCTTCCGATAATGTCGAGAAATTTTCGTTATCGGTGATATCAATTAATACGGAAAACAGTTTGTTTTTGTAGGTAAATAACAAATGATCAAAATTAAGGTAAACGTATCTGTTATGAAGCCAGGCAAATTCTTTTTGGGGTAGTTTTCTTTCTAAGTAATCTCTGACAAAATCAGTGAGTTCGTCAGTTATCTCAATATTGATATTAGATTTTTGTGTTACCTTCTTCGTCATAAAACAGATATCAAATATGTTTATAAAATTACCATTATTTATAATTGTATCACAGCACGGGCATTATGTAAAAATCAGTGTTTTACGTGTTCGTAATCGTGATAATCAGAAGGGCTGCTGTATCTTGATGTAGTGGATATAACAAACCCACCGTCAACATTTACTATGATACGTTTCGTTCCTTCAGGGAAATTTAAGATAGGCTTGTTTCTGTAGCTCATAAGCACAGGTTTTATAACCTTAACAGCATAGCTTGAATATGCAGGATTTAAAGACCATACCTTAACGTTAGACATATTTCCGTATTTATCAACCGTAAATGAGAATTTGAAAGCCGTTCCGATAGGTGCATAAACTTTAGAGTCCATCATTACCTGATTTTGGAGGTTGCTTCTCCATTTATTCCAGGCAATAATTTCTTCCTGTTCTGTTAATATATGTTTTGGCTCTCGCGTTTCAAGGTTTTGTGGTTTGACCTGAACAGTTTTCGGTTGCGGGACAGAAGCTGTTTCTTGTTTTGGCTGAGCCTGTGGTTTAGGCTGAGCCTGCTGAACAGGTTTCTGCACAGGCTGCTGCGTTTTTTGTACAGGCTGCTGAACCCTTTGAACCGGTTGTGGTCTTGCTGGAGTTGTTACCCTTTGAGGCGGATTATTGTATTGCGGAGTGTTATTTGTTCCGCTGAATTTTACCTCTTGAGTTCCAATATTATTTGTTGATACTGTGGCAGGTACAGTCGGCTCCGACATTTCCACAAACTCATATTCTGAATTGGTAATCATAGCCTGCTTGTGCATTTGCGGTCTGAACACCACAACAGCAAGGCTGAGAATTAAAACAAATACCAGATATAGAACAGTTTTTATATTCCACATAATTAAATATCTTTATCGATTTTAGCAACAAACTCTTCGCAGGCAAAAATATCGAATTTTGTTTGGCTCAACATATATGTTTCAGCCAGCAAAAGCGCTGTCGGAACTAATGCGGCAATAACACTTAAGAAGATGCCCTGCAAATCTCCGCCTATTTCGCTGAAGAAATAAGATGTGTTCATTGTAAATTCAATGAAGATAATTGCACATCCGATAATAAGTGAACGATTCTTTTCGCTTTCAAGTTTTCTTACACCCTGAATACCGTAGATATCTACCCCGTGGGTTAAGAAATTGCTGAAACCGTCTTGTTTAATAACATTTGAACCCTGGATTTTTCTTATTGAGAAGAAGGCATTTACGAAAGCAAAGAATGCAAAAATAATCATAAATGTTGCCAATACAAGGAACACAGGGCTGAATCTTAAGCCGGAAACTCTTATCCAGCCTGCAGCTTCAGGGAAGCACATGGCCAATGTGTTAGATACACCGTATGCAAGGAACGGTGCCGTAATAAACCCAAGAACTATTTCTCCGATTGATTTTAACTGAAGATTAAACAGTTTATCCTTAATATTTGTAAGTTTTGTTTTGCTTATAGAGTTAATATATTTTTCTATCCATTGTCTGTATTCGTTCAGTACAACTTCAAAGTCTTCTCTGTATTCGTTTTGGTCAAGCGCATAAGTCATATTGTGACCTGTGTATTTGAAGTAACCGCAGGCCATAGCAACAATGACGGCAAGCCCGACAAAGAAGAAGGCTACAAGTATCGCAAATACAGTGCTGATGTTTATGTAGTACAACAGGTTAATAAAGTATATCCCAGTGAAGAAAAGACCTGTTGAGAATAACATAAAGTTCTGTGCGGCAACAGATGTTGCGGTGGTTTTTTCTTTGTTTTTAAGATACAGATAAATGCCCTGTTTAAGAATGAGGCACAATCCGTAAACAACGAGAGTGAATGCTACCAAAATCTTTATATTGGTCGGAAGATGAATAAAGTTCTTTGTTTCTTCTATTTCCAGACCTGTAAGATAATTAGAAACACCGAAGGCGGTAACTAATGATGTTAAAATCATTGATATATGAAGGAAAATAGAGGCTCTGTAATTAAGAGCAAGTTTTGTTTTTAAATCGTTGATAACAAAACCTGTTTTCTTTACGACACCGACTCTTGCCTTTTCAATTTCAGCCTTCTTTTGTTCTAACGGGTTAACTTCATAATTTTGCTGCTCTGCTATCTTTATCGAAATAAACTCTTCGTTTACCCCTGACATAAGTTTGCAGACTTTTTCGATTTCAATTCGTTGAGCCAGAGGTTTTCCTTTGAATAATATATCCTGATTGTTGAAGGTGTTTAAAAGAACACATTTATTGTTTTGGCTGTCGCATTGCAAAGTCAGAACCAAATCGGTTCCCATATCCACAACAAAATCACAACTTGGATTTGAACCGATATTGATTATTTCCTTATCGGAAAAAGTTTTTTCATTATTTTTTGAAGTTAACGTAATTATCATAATTTTCCCTTTACTAATTTTTAATTTACCTCAATATTTACCCCTGATCCTATCTGCCGATAGCGGTAATAAATTTTCTCAGAGCTTTATCAACGTTCTGTTCAGGAGCAAGTACAAGTTTTTGTTCGCCTAATATATAGCTTAATTTTTCCTTAACCATATCAAGTTTTTGCGGGTGTGCATAAAGGAACATCAAAGAGATATCCGGAGCGTATTTTTGGACATTCTTGATGTTTTGCGGAAGTGTATCCCAGTCGATTTGTTTTTCTGTTGCGCCCTCATTTTCCAGATCGCCCATAACGACAACGGCAGGTACATAACCTTCCTTCTTCATAGTAAGCGCGTAAGACAGGGCTTTTTTAAGTCCTTCCCCGTATGCCGTACCCAAATCGTTCGGGGCGTATTGAGTGAAGGCTTCCATTGATTTTGTTATCCCGCTTGTGTTTTGAGGTGAGCCTTCATAGATTATGTACGCATCCTGTGATACTTTAATGATTTTTATCTGGTCCTCAGGATCGAGCTGTGCGCATATTTGTTTAAGAAATCTCTTCTGCTCAGGCAGTTTAGCCTGATTTGATGCGGAAGAATCTACAACAAACATAACTGCCGCAGGATGAAAATCGTCAACCTTTATATTTTTAACCCCTGCCCATATAAGTTTTACCACGAGGCAGGTAAGTAATATCACAACACCTAAAGTAATAAGTCTCTTATTCATTTTTCCCTCTGTATTTAATCTTCTCAAATTAATAATAACACAATTTTACCTATATGGCACAATTTCTGTCGGTTGAACCAAACGAACAATAATAACGGTTCCTGCAGGGACTTCCGCATTTTCACCCTTATGGGCGACAGCAGAAACCATACCGCCTGCGGCACCAACAGCTGAACCTATGGCAAGACCGCCTGCGACATCACCGCCTGTTATCAGTGAATAAAGTACTCCTGTTACAAGTCCGCCTAATGCACCGATTGCAACATTGCCTGCTATTTTTAGTGCTCTTTTATCTTTTATTTCAATATACACTTTGTTTGAAGTCAGTCTTATTCTGTCCCCTGCAGGGGTTAATATCTCGTCGAAAGTCATCGCAAGCTGACCATTAGCGTACGCATAACCTGCTTTTTTTATGTCGGTTGCGTGACCGTAAACAACACTTCCCTGCGGCGCAACAAGTATTCCGTTGTAGTACCAGTCGGCATTTAAGGTTGCTGCAATCACATCATCGTTTGCAAGGCTTTCTGAACTGATAGACGATTGTAATACAGCCTCAAAAACTTCCCCTTTTGGTATAACCATAACCGTTCCGCTCATTGTCTTAGGCATAGGCTCATACAAATCCTGTTGTTGGTACGTTTGTGGTTGAACCTCTTTCTTTTTTGCTTTTTGAAGTTGCGGGTCTTTTTTTATGGCCTTTGCATCTTCGTTTTGAACACGTGCTTTTTCGAGCGCTTCGTGTCTTTCAAATTCAGCCTGAGCTTCATCACTGAAATCGTATGTGCCTGCAAATACAGGTATTTGTGATGTCATCATAAAAAGAGCTAATATGAGGGATAGTATTTTTTTCAAGATTTTATCTCCGGCTTATTATTTAAACAGAACCTGTATCTTTTCATTCGTTTCGTAGGTTACATAACCCACAACTGCCCTTTTGTTCGGGTTTGAAGTTTTGAGATATACTGTAAAATGGCCGAATATACCTGTTGCTTCACTGTTTGCAGTTCTCTTTAGATTAATTATATCAATATAGTCCACTTTGTTCAAGTCGTAGTCTTTCTTTTTGTCGTTGACTAAGAGTACGCCTTTTGAGTTCATGCGGACAAATCTTACACCTGCTTTTTTGAGTTCAGCAGAGGATACTTTTGAGTGATCCCCGTCGGAGTTTAGCTTTATAAGTGATTCAAAGCGATTGGTTTTAGGATCTTCAAAACCTAATAAATCCTTTTCTGACCAGTTTTTATCGGCTCTGTCTTTTACCAATACATAATTTACACCGTCGATTTTAACGATATACGGGTCTAAGAGCATAGCAGGTAAAATAGCTGCACTAACCGCACCCGCGCCTAATAACATTCTGGATATATTGAACTGACTTTTTGCAGGTATCTGAACGTGTTCATTACAACCGTTTTGTCTGATATTTCCCGAATTATTTATCGGCATATTTTTATAGTCGTACAATTGATGTGCATAAACTGCTGAAGATACAAACAGAGTAACTAAAACCATTAAAATTTTTTTCATAATACATGTCCTTTTTGAGCTATTGTCATTAATTTAACGATAAATAAGCATAATTGTTCATTTTTTGTGAACAAATGTAAATTTGACTTAATTCGTGCTAAAATCATAATATGAAAAGAGATTTAGGAGCATTTATAGTCCCAACGGGGGTTGGCGCATCAATAGGCGGTTTTGCCGGTGATGCCAGCTATTGGGCAAGAAAATTTTCTGAAAAACTGCAGTTAATTGTTAACCCGAATGTAGTCAATGCAGGTTGTTTTTCGGGGATAAACGAAAATATGCTTTATGTTGAAGGTTACACTTTAGACGAGTTTTTTAGGGGTAAATGTAAGCTTGTTCAGACAACAGGAAAAAATAAGATAGGTGTGATTTTTGATAAATCTATTCCGCAAGGGATACTCAATGTTCATATAAACACTATCAATGCAGTAAAAACAATATATGGTCTTGATATTATAGGGTATGATATTACAGATGAAGGTGCAGGAGTTGAGTTTCAGGTTGATGAAAGCAATATTTCGACAGGTTCCGTCAGGAATATAACAACTCTGTTAGAGTCGGGTAAACGCTTGCTTAGCCAAGGTGCAGAGGCTCTTGCAATAGTATGCAGGTTTGAGGATGATAATTTTGATGATTATTCAAACGGGGTAGGAGTTGATCCGGTGGGTGGTGTTGAAGCGATAATATCTCACTATATTTCAAGAGAACTCAAGGTACCTTGTGCACATTCTCCTGCTTTTGATGACATAACAATTTCTCAGGAGGTTGTTGATTCCAGATGTTCTTCCGAATATATTACACCAACTTATCTTCCGTGTATTCTGATAGGACTTTCTCAGGCGCCGTTGATTTCGGATAAGGGTTTGAGTATAAATGATTTAAAATGTTTAATAATGCCTTATAATTGTATGGGTTCTGTTCCTGTGTTTGAAGCGCTGAAACGTAATATAAAGGTATATGCGGTAAGAGAAAACAAAACCGTTTTAGGCATAACAAAGCAATATATTAACGAAAATATTGCAGAAGTTGATTCGTATCAGAAATTGTTTGAAACATTATAAAAGTCCGCTTTTAGACGGACTTCTTGCTTTTCCACTTTCCTCCCCCAAGTTAAGTGGACGAATTTATGTATCTTAGTTGATGTTAAAGTATGCGATGAGTTGAGCGACATCTGCATTTTGTGTATCAGCAAGTGCGGATTCTACATCTGCATATTCTGTATGTGCGCTCATCCAGGCTGTAACATCGCTGTGGAGTTGATCTAGTGATGTTGTTACATTGGAAGAATCAACCACCTTGTTAATGACATTATTGTGAGAGAACCAGTCAGTCAGAGTGACACTGTCATTATCAGAATAGTTTATTTTTAAATCGTTTCCGTCTGCAGAGAAGGTTATATTGTTAACGGTTTTATCTGCAAATTTCAACGTATGAGTTGAGTTATCAATAGATTTTGCATTTACGATATCATTGCCGTCACCTGAAGAGAAGATTAAGGTATGATTTTCGCCCCATAATGAATAATTATCGTCACCTTTTCCTCCTATAACAGTGAGGTTATCAACTGTATTTTCATCCTTTACAATGATACAGTCACTATCATCTGTAGGGGTATTTAATGCTTTTACTTCTTCCAGTTCTGAAATTGTATAAAGATTACCTGTACAGTCCTTTATTGCGTTTACTGTGTGACCCGAATAAAACCAACCTTCTAAACGTACATAACCGTCAGGTGTATGGATTTTTAAAGTGCTGCAATAGGATTCATATTTTAAATCATCAATATGCGTATCTTTGAAATAAAGAACAGATGTTGTTTCTGCTGAATAATTGTCATCATTCATGTAGATAACATCATTTCCTGATCCCTGAGTGTACTCAATTGTAGTATTAGCGGAACCTTTTACGAGGCTTATGTAGTCATTTCCCTTCCCGCCTGATACGATATTATTTCTTCCATAAATGTATATGTTGTCTGTTCCGTCGCCGCCTGATATGGTATTATTTCCCCCGTAAGCATAAATATAATCATCGCCGTTAAGAGAATTTATAATTTGATTATCTGTTATTTTAATTCTGTCCGGTCCTGATGTAGGCTGTGCCAGAGCCTGAACTGCGGCTATATCGGAGATGGAATATACACTAGTTATACATTTATCTTGTGTTGAACATGGTGATTTTATTGTTTTTGAGAGATTATAAGTATTTCCGTACATATCAATTATTGTGTTTATAGTATTGTTACGGGTGAACCAGCCTTCTATATCTACAGATCCGTTTGGAGTATTGATTACTAAGGTAGAGTATTCTCTGGAGAAAGAAAGGTTACTAAATTTTGTATCTGAGAAATAGATTGCAGAATCTCCTCCGTCACCCAAATAATCTCCGCCGCATCTTATGTGGTCTCTTCCGTTACCCTGTGTATATTCAATTATTGTTTTTGAAGAATCAGGGTACAAATATATGCTGTCATTTCCTTTTCCGCCGGTTATTGTATTATTTTCTCCGTGGACATAAATAACATCATTCCCGCTGCGGGCATCTACCTTTTGATATCCCGTCAGCTTGATGTAATCAACTTCATTTGTAGGGGTATTTAAAGCTTGTATTTTTGCTAAATCTGAGAGGTTATAAATGGTTCCAGTGCAGTCCATTATTGAATCAATTCCTTTGGTGTCTTCAAACCAGAAAGATATCGATATGGAGCCTTTTCCGTTGCTTATTTTTAAGTCACCATAATTCTTTGTGAAAGACAAATCTTCAAACTTTGTATCTTTAAAATATATAACAGAATCTGATTTGTGGTTGTTTTCAGGATTGATATAATCATTTCCGTCTCCGCGTTCAAATTCAATTATTGTGTTTGACGATTCTTCACAGAGAATTATCTCATCATTTCCTTTTCCTCCTGATACGGTATTGTTTTTGCCGATAACAAGTATTTCATCATTACCGTCGAGAGAGTTTACTGTCTGATTATTTATTACTCTGATGCAATCATCGTGTGATGTCGGGGTGTTTACACCATATTGAGATACGATTTCATCTAGGTTATATATAGTTCCTGTGCAGTCCTGAATTTTGTTTATTGTGTTATCATATCTGAGCCATTGATCCACATATACAGATCCTTTTCCTGCAATAATTTCTAAAAAGTCACGGGTCGCATCAAACTTCAAATCTTCTATTTTGAAATTTTCAAAGTAAATAACAGAATCATTAGGTGATTCATTTGTTATGTCTGCTCTTTTACCTGAATATATTTTGTAACATCTGTCATTTTCTTCCCTGAACAATACTGTCGTATTGTGAGAACCATTCATTAAATAGACAATGTCATTTCCGCCATCACCAAAATATACTGTATTATTTGGGCTGTAAATAAATACATCGTCACCCCCTGCGAGAGCATCTATGAAATTTCCATCCGGAAGAAGATCCAGAGTGTCATTATCTCCGGTGAAGAAGATGTGATTTTCATAATCTGCTTCGGTTGAAATTTTGTGTTCCACCCCCGTACTGTCAATAATGGTATCAAGTCTGTTATCAGTATCAACAAACCAGTCTTTTATGCGTACAGAGTCGTGATTATTATTGTAATAAACTATCAGGTCTTTTCCGTCAGCACTCTTACCGAAGAGCATATTTTCAAAATTATCTGAAATTCTGACTTTATCTTCACCATCAGCTGATTGTATAATATTGTCACCGCTGAGAACATCAAACAACTCTTTTTTATCGGTTCCGTTGAAAATGTCATTTCCTGAAGTGCCCTGAACATAATTGACTGTATTATTTATCTGAGCTGCCAAATTCCCATTTTGAACTCCGAGCAGGTGATTTGTATCTGACAAAGTTGAAATGTGGTCAAGCAAATTCCCGATAAAATTATTGTTTTGAGTATTTGCTAATTCCGAAAGTTCTTTTCGTTCTGCTGCGATTGCGTCTGTATCGATAACTCCGGTAAACAGTTCGATAGAAGAATATTCTGCAAGATTACCCTGTGCGTCATACGCCCTTATGATAATGTTAGGGCTCTTTTTGTAATAATTTTTCAGGGTTACGACGTTTTCAACAGTGTTGTTATTACTGTCTTTGTCCTGGTATGTGATAATAAGATTTTTCTTAGATTGTGTGAAGGTAATATCTTCAATGTTTGAGTTTTTAAATTCGAGTATTTCGCCTTCCTGAATATCGCAAATGGTGTCTTTACCTGAACCGTAAAATCTGCCGTTAAATTCGTAGGTACCAAATACAAAAGTATCAACACCTGCACCGCCATAGAGAGTGTCATTACCAACGTCACCTATTATGGTATCGTTACCGCCGCAGCCTTTGATGGTATCACTAAGTGTCGTACCGTATATTGTTTCGTTAAGGTTTGTACCTTTTATTTTTGTTTTTGTGCCGTTGATAACATATACGTCATTAACCAAATCGTATGCGTGAGTTGTATTATCTTTGTCAGAACCATATTCAAAAACAACACTTTCTGCCAGATTGTTTTTTGTCATATTTGCTACGGTAATAGTATCTGTTTGTTTTTCACCGTTTTCATTTGTATATGTTCCTGTGATAATTACGTTTTTACCATTTTCTTTTACTTCAAACTGTGGTTCTTCAGCATTAGTAATATATTTGATAACAAGTTTTTCGCCCTTGGTTAACTTAACGGTATCATTGCCTGAACCT
Organism: Cyanobacteria bacterium RUI128; assembly: GCA_024695725.1. Next base: position 66,389 of record JAILHQ010000034.1, read on the forward strand.
TCATTGTAAACGAAAACGTTTGTACCTTTGCCGCCGATTATTGTGTCGTTATTTTTACCGCTTGTGATAATGTCATTACCTAATCCGCCTTT
>JAILHQ010000074.1 GCA_024695725.1 Cyanobacteria bacterium RUI128
ACCATACAAGAAGTATTCAAGATAGGAGTGTTGAACAATGAGAGTAAAACGTGGAAATGTATGTCGCAACAGACACAAAAAAATATTAAAGTTAGCTAAAGGTTTTAAGGGCGCAAGAAGCAGAATATTTAAGGTTGCTAATTGTGCTGTAATGAAGGCTCTGAAATATGCTTACAGAGACAGACGTACAACAAAACGTAATATGCGTCGTTTGTGGATTGTAAGAATTAACGCTGCTGTAAGAGCAGAAGGTATGAGCTATTCAAGATTTGTAAATGCTTGCAAGAAAGCTAATATCGTTATTAACAGAAAAATGTTAGCTGATTTGGCTGTAAATGATAAAGAAGCCTTTTCAATGATAGTTGAACAGGCTAAAGCTGCTTTATAATTTAAAGTAATTATAAAAAGAGAGATTGGGATTTAACCAATCTCTCTTTTTTGTGCTAAACTAAAAATGCAAAGCAGCCGGATAATCGCGCTCAAAAGAGTGAGGAAAGTCCGTGCATCCAAGAACAGCTTCCCTGAGAAACTCAGGACGGCGTGAGCCGGTGGATAGTGCCACAGAAATGAAGTCTGCCGATGGAATACTCTCCCCGAAGGAGTTTGAAAGGTATTCACAGGCGATGGTGCAACGGTGAGGTAAGAGCATCACCAGCAATATTGAGAAATATTGGCTAGGTAAACCCGAAGCGGATGCAAGATTAAATCTAAGGTTATAAAGGCTGTTCGCCCACTTAGGACAAATCGCTAGAGTTTGTGAGTAATCACATTCCCAGACAGATGATTATCTAGAAACAGAACACGGCTTATGAACTGCTTTGCAAATAAAAAGAACGGGTCACCCCGTTCTTTTTATTATTTATGCTATATATTTCGACTAATCTTCAGGAACATCCGATAAAATCAAACATAATGCACCTGCAGCACATCCTGCAATAGCTGCACCTTTAGCAATAGCCTTAGCCTGAATCTTGCCTGCTGTTTTCTTTATTAAAGCAAACATATTATCAGAAGTTTCAGAATGCTTAACCAAAGTTTTCTTTGATGCATCAAAGTTATCATTTAACATTTTTAAAACTGTTGTACGACCTGATATTTTATCAGCCTTAGTTTTGAATTGTATATCAATTAAATCTTGTCTGACCTTATCCTTTGGCTGAGAATAAACACGTTTGATTGCGTCTTCAACAGTTTCTTCATGAGATGCCTTAATAGCTTCAGACAATTCCTTACTATCTAAAATTTGAGGTCTTAATTCTTCGACGTTAGTTTCAGGATCAATAGCTGCCTTTAAGAATTTGCTAATTTTTGCAGATTCCTTAAGATCCTCTGAATTCATGGTTTTTCTAATCTCACGACTGGTCTCTTTAACAAATGTATCTGATGGCAAACCTTTGTAAAGCCAATTAGGTCTTATTGCAGAGTAAATGCCACCGGCAACTGCGCCGACACCTGTAGATAGTAGAATTCTGTTTTTCAAGTCCGCCATTCTGTCTGACGTACTAATCTTAGTAATACTCATACTTATATCCTTTTGATTTGTTTGGTTAATATCACATGAGGTATAGCGGGTACATTTTATCATATAAAACAATAAAAATCAACATATATTTTACAAACCTTAAAGTGTAGAACCTGCTTGATATTTAGGTGTTTTTCAGGTACGCTTATAAAAACACAAGAGAGGATAGAGCATGACAATAAATCAACTACTAAAGCCTATAACAACAGAAAGAAAAGGTAACTTATACATTGGCGGTTGTGATGTAACACAACTAGCAAAAGAGTACGGTACACCGCTGTATGTTGTAGATGAAGATACACTCAGAGGTGTTTGCAGGGATTACAAACACGCCTTTGAAAAATATCCGCACACAAGAATGATGTATGCATCTAAAGCACTTTGCACAAGCGCAATAGCAAAAATCTTAGACAGCGAAGGATTTGGTTTTGATACGGTTTCAATCGGTGAAATTTATACCGTACTTAACGCAGGGATATCACTCGATAAAGTGCTTTTCAACGGTAACAACAAAACAGAAGAAGAACTTGATTTTGCAATTAAAAACGGTATCGGCAGAATATCTGTTGATAACTTTGCAGAAGTTGATTTAATATCAAAAGTCGGAGGCAGATATAACAAGCTTATTGACGTTCTGCTGCGTATAACACCGGGTATTGAATGTCATACTCACGAATATATCCAGACTGGTCAGCTTGACTCAAAGTTCGGCTTTGACCTTTCTCAGATAGACGAAGTTATTACAAAAATAACAACAGAACATCAGAACATTAAAATTAGAGGTTTACACGCACACATAGGGTCACAGATCTTTGAACCTCAGTGTTTCCACGATGAAATAGATGTTCTTATTCAGGAAATATCACGCGTTGAAGAAAAATTCAACATTGTATTTGACGAAATAAACATTGGCGGCGGACTCGGGGTTAAATATACAGACAAAGACAGACCTCCTTCAATAGACGAAGTGGCTGATGTCATTATTGAATCACTCGAGAAACACATAAAGAAATACAATACGGAGCCACCTACACTGTACCTGGAGCCGGGTAGAAGTATAATATCAACGTCAGGTGTAACGCTATACACAATCGGCTCAATGAAACAGGTACCAAACATGACAAAATACGTCACGGTTGACGGCGGAATGGCAGATAACCCAAGACCAAGCATGTATCAAGCAGAATATTTTGCAGAAGTAGGGAACGACACAGAAAAAAGAGATGAGGAAAAAGTCACAATAGCAGGCAAATTCTGCGAATCAGGTGATATCCTCATAAAAGATATTACTCTGCCCAAAATGCAGACAGGCGATATTTTATGTGTTTATAACACAGGTTCCTACAATTATTCAATGTCAAGTAACTATAACAAAGCAGAAAAACCTGCCATGGTACTTGTAAAAGACGGAAAATCTGATATTATAGTATATAGAGAGACATTAGAAGATTTAATTTCTCATGACAATATTCCTGATAGGTTAAAATAATGTACGAAAATTTCTTTAAACAGATACAAGCACAGTTTATGAGTGTATTTTCACAGTTTAATTGGGTTAATGCACTTGAAATTTTGTTTATCATTGCGGTTGTATTGATTTTTTATAAGAAGTACATTCGACATACACAATCGGAAAAACTCGTCAGAGGAATAATGTTTCTGTTTGTTGCGTGGATCTTCAGCGAAATTTTAGGAGTGCTAAAATTAACCATTTTAGGTATGTTCTTAAAATCAATGGTTGCACTCATTTCACTCAGTTTAATCGTCATATTCCAGCCTGAACTCAGACGTTTTTTGAGTTATCTCGGGCAGCCGGGTTTTCTGAGTAAAACCTTCTTTGGGATAACAAACCACCAGTCAGGGAATGAAGATGACGAAATTGATGTTATAAAAGAACTTGTTGAATCAGTAAAATATCTTACAAAGACAAAGACAGGTGCTCTTATTGTTCTGCAGAATGAATTAAGTCCGAGCGCGTACTCTGAGGTCGGGACAAAACTCAATGCAGATGTATCAGCAGAACTTATATTGACCGTCTTTCACCCTAACACACCATTACACGACGGAGCTATGGTTATTAAAGATAAAAAAATATTATCTGCAGGTGTATTGTTACCACTTACGGAAAATCCTAAACTCAGTTGGAAATACGGCACAAGACACCGTGCTGCGATAGGACTTACTGAAATAACCGATTCTGCCTGCCTTGTTGTTTCGGAAGAAACAGGAGATGTATCTATCTGCATGGACGGTACACTTAAGAAATATGACGATCTTGTTACACTAAAAGAAGACTTGGAAAAAATACTAAATATAAATGACACTATAGACGAAAAGAAAAACGGTTTCTTTAGCTCATTTATCAAAAAATAATAAATATATCAGAGGGGAGAATATATGTTTGGGTTTTCAAGGCACAGAAAAAGGGCTGTTATTAAAAAGAAAACGCCTAAGGAGTTATTTTTTGAAATATCAACCAGATTTGTAACATTGACGGTAGCTGCCTTTATTGTTGCTTTTGCTCTTGAATGCATATTACTTCCAAACAAGGTTATTGACGGCGGTGTTATTGGTGTATCAATGATGATTAACTATGTGACAAACGCAAATCTGGGTTTGGTCATATTCTTGCTCAATCTGCCGTTTATCTTTTTAGCCTTGACTAATTTGGGAAAGATGTTTGTACTGCAAACCTTCTACTCAGTTACAATGCTCGCTCTTGCAACAAACGTATTTAGCAGCTGGCACCATCCTGTGATTTTGAATGAATTACTACTGGTCGTAATCTTTGGCGGTATTATTTTGGGTTTTGGTGTTGGGCTGATTTTAAGAAACAGTGCATCCCTAGACGGTACTGAAATCTTATCGATTAAACTTTCTAAAAAATTCTCATTTATGACAATTGGGGAATTTCTTATGGGAATAAATCTGTTAATCTATACCGCAGCAGCTTTTGTCTTTGATTTAAAACAGGCGCTTTATTCAATCTTGACATACTTTGTTGCCTCTAAAGCCATTGATGCTGTTATTGATGGGTTTAACTCGTCAAAATCAGTGCGAATTGTGTCAGAATATTATAAAGATATCGGTAACACGATAATGAAAGAGTTAGACGTAAGTGTTACCTATATGAAAGCAAGAGGCGGTTATTCCGGGGAAGAAAAGATTTTAACCTACTGTGTTGTTTCACGTTTGGAAATGGCAAAAGTTAAAGCGATAGTAAAGAATATCGACCCTAAAGCATTTCTTGTCATTGAAGCCGTTCACGAAGTTGAAGGGGTCAGGGTCAATAACCGAAAATAAAAATGTTAATTTGTGGACTAAACGGTTAGTTCATAATAGAATAATCTTAGGAGAAGTAACGGATAGTGGATAAGAATTATACAACTGATGCAATCAATTTGCGTTCGTACGACCTTAGTGATGCGGACAAAATTGTTGTTATGTATTCCAGAGAAAAAGGTCTTATACGCTCCGTTGCAAAAGGGGTAAAACGTCCTAAAAGCAAACTTGGAGCAAGAATGGACTCTTTGATAGCCAACACTCTGCAGTTTTCAAGAGGGAGAAATCTTGATACAGTATGTCAGGCTCAGACAATTAATTCCTTCAGAAAAATACGTGAAGACATACTTAAGCTTACGTGCTCTTCATATATTTCAGAAATCGTTGCAAATTTCGGGCTGGAAGAAGATCCGGCATCAAAAGAAACCTATGACCTGCTCTATTCTGCGCTCTCGGGTATTTCTTCCGCTGTTGACAAGAAAGATATACTAATTTCAGTAATTAAGTTTCAGCTTAAAATGATGCTAATATCAGGAATTGTTCCCGAGCTAGATACCTGCCTGATATGCGGGGAAAGAATTCTGGACGAGCCGATGTACTTTTCAAAAGAGAGGTGCGGCGTTATCTGTTCAAGGTGTAATGAAAGCCATTATGCACCGCTACAAATGCACAATAAAATTCGAGATTTTCTTGTTGCCATGCTTCAGTTTGATTTTGATAAGACCAGTGAATATGAGACAAAGGCGACAGAAAAAGTTTGTATTGTGTGCTTTAATCTTCTGAAAGATTACATAAATGCCCATTCCGATAAAAGATTTAAAACGGATAAAATGCTTGCCGAAGTATTATAAAACGATTTGGGTTCCGATAATTATTCTGTGTGAATTACCCGCAATACTATCTTCTCTGAATACGTAATTGAGCATAAGTTTTATGGTCTGGCCTTTTATAAAGTAGTTTATACCAGTTGAATATTCCCTGGTATGATGAGAAGAGTCTTTTGTGTTCGGGGTAAAATCGTCAAATCTAGCCAGTAACTGAACCTTGTTAGTTAAGTCATAATAAAGAGTGGTATAATACCCTCTTGCATGAATATTTGCAGCTCCCATTCTTCCGTTATAACCGTTTCCGTCCCCGACTTCGAAATCTGCTTTAAACTTTTTATAACGATAACTAATATAGGCACCAATATCTGTATAGTCAAAATGTCTGCGACCTGAAGTAAGGCCACCGCCAATAATCAATTTGCCGTATTTACCGTCTGTTTTGCCCAGCGGCTTAAAATTTACCCATCCGCAAAATTCAGCACCCGGGAAAAACGAAGTAAAGTATGTTCCGGATGTATTAACCGCAATATCATAATCCATAAGAGAAAAATCACCCGCAAGACGAACCCCCATTTTTCTGATATTACCGAATTGTCTGCTTATTTGAGAACGAAAATAGAAGGGTATCAGGAGTTCACTTTGGGCACCTTCCGCACCTGTATGAGTTCTGGTATTACCAATGGTTAAAACAGCCTTATCGCAGAATCTGTGACGTATAAACACATCTGAAAACAAATTTTGCATAAAAGTAAATTCTTTTTGCGGGGTAAATCTGCCGGTTATAACAAAAGATGTTTTTTTGTTTCGAAACTGACCGTGGATACGACTTTCAACAATGTTGTAGGATACATTTGTATGATTATCATGGTTTTCAAAGCTTTCTACAAGACCGCCGCGCCACAAACCCCATAAACCAATATTACTGAGCGGCCCTTTTTCAAACTCTTTTGTTAAAAGGTTATTAAACAGATATTCAATATGCTCATTATCCGAAACCTTTAAATCAAACACATCGTGAATCTTATCTTTCAGAGACTTATGATATTCTGCCTCATCAACAGGAACATCACTAACATCCTCTTTTTCCTCTTTAATTACATCAAGTTCAACAGGGGTATCATCAAGCTGCAAAGGAATTTCCTCAATCGCATAAGCGCATGAGGTAAAGCTCAAAATGAGGAAGAATGTAATAAAAATCTTTTTCAAAGTCATCAAAAAAAGTATAGCACACTAACAAACAAAATTTAATAAAACAGTGATATTTATCATATAATAGTAGTAAGGGGAACAGATGTTATCAGATTTATTTACCGGTAAAGATAAAATATTCAAGTTAGTGTGCGGCGCAGGAAATGAGTGTGAAAAGGATGTTGAAAGACTAACCTCACTCTATTCTGATGCTGGAGCACAACTGTTTGATATATGCGCTAAACCCGAAATATTATTGGCGGCAAAACGCGGAATAGAAAAATCCGGCAAGAATAACAGATATATCTGCGTAAGTGTCGGAATGAAAGGCGATCCGCATATTTCAAAAGCAGTTGTAAATGACTCATCTTGCATAAAATGTTCTCTATGCAACGATGTATGTATAAATAATGCTGTATCATGTGGGGTTATTGATAAGGTAAGATGCATCGGCTGCGGAGCCTGCGCAAAAGCCTGCCCGCAATCAGCAATATCAATGTACGAAACAGATGTTGACTTGTCTGCTTGCCTGCCTGAACTAATTAAAACCGGGATCGACTGTATTGAATTACACGCAACATCTGAACTTGATGCGGACATCTGGGATAAATGGGGAGTTATAAACAGCTGTTATGACGGAATGCTTTCTGTTTGCATCGACAGATTAAATCTTGGGAATAAACAGGTTCTCGACAGATTAAGAAAGATGCTCAAAAAACGCAAACCATACAGCACAATCATTCAGGCAGACGGAATACCGATGAGCGGAAGTGATGACAATTATAAAACCACATTACAGGCAGTTGCAATGGCAGAAATTATTCAAAATGCAGATTTAAACTGCTATTTACTGATATCTGGCGGAACGAACTCAAAAACAGCAGAACTTGCAAAGATGTGTAATATAAAATATAACGGCATCGCTATCGGCTCATACGCGCGCAAAATAGTGAGCGAATACATTAAACGGGATGATTTCTATACTGCTGATGTTTATGACAAGGCATTGGAAATCGCAAAAAATTTGGTCGGGAGTGTTAATTAAATGAAAACAGAAGAAATAATATCAGATTTAAAATCAAATTCAGACAGAAGTTTTGCGAAATGGGTTTCGCCAATTCTGCAGGTTACTGAAGGCGGATACGGGGAGGAAGATAAATTATTTGGTATAAGAACCCCGATATTAAGAAAGCTTTCTAAAAAATACGCTGAAATCGACTATACAACACTGGAAGATTTACTGCACAACGAATATCACGAAGCAAGAATGCTCTCACTTCTAATACTGATGAATAAGTATAAAAATGATAAGTACAAACGCGGATATATTGTTGAACTTTACGTCCGTAACGCCGACTACATAAATAATTGGGATCTTGTTGACGTCTCAGCGCCTAATATTGTAGGTAATTACGTATTTGAGAACAGTGAAAAATTATCATTATTGTATGAGATGTCAAGGTCAAACCATTTATGGAAACAGAGAATTGCCATTGTCTCAACCCAATATTTGATAAAACAGGGGTTCTATGAACCTACGGTTAGACTTGCAGAGTTTTATCTTACGCACGAACACCACCTTATCCACAAAGCTGTCGGCTGGATGCTGAGAGAATTAGGCAAAAAAGATATACGCGAGCTCTACAGTTTTTTGGATAAATTTGCACCCAAAATGCCGAGAGTAATGCTGAGATATGCCATAGAACGACTTGATGAAATTCATAGAAAACACTATATGAGTGTTAAATAATTGCACCATGCGATGCATCCTGAACCAGTCTTGAATATTTTGAAAGATAACCTGTAGAGAACTCTGTTTTCTTAGGTGCAAAAACTGATTTTCTCGAAGCGATCTCATCCTCAGAAACAAGTAAGTTAAGTTTTCTGTTCGGGATATCGATTTCAATATCATCACCGTCTTTTATGAGGGCTATCATTCCGCCGTTAGATGCTTCAGGACAGATATGACCGACACAAATACCTCTTGTTCCGCCAGAGAATCTTCCGTCAGTAATGAGTGCAACTGTTTTACCTAGCCCTTTTCCTACAAGAAGTGAAGTCGGGGCAAGCATTTCTCTCATACCCGGAGAACCACTCGGACCTTCATATCTGATTACGATAACATCACCCGGTTTAATTTCATCTTTTTCAAGCGCAGCCATTGAATCTTCTTCACAGTCGAACACTCTTGCTTTTCCCTTAAAATAATAACAGCTTTCGTCAACACCTGAAATTTTAATAACTGCTCCGTTAGGTGCAATATTGCCGTACAATATGCCAAGCCCAGGCTGAGTAGTAACAGGTTCATCTACAGAACGAACAAGTTTTTTGTCACACCAAACGTTTTTAACTAATTCTGATATTTTTAAACCAGATATATTTACCCCGTCTTTAAACTCAGAGATTTTTCCGTATAAGGTACTCTGCAGCGCAGGTATTCCACCGGCATTATGAAAATCTGTCATCGTCGGATTAGCTGAAGGATCCAATTTAATTGTTTGTTTTATAACCGGAGACAATTCTTCAAAATCATTGAGAGTAAGATCAATACCTGCAGTATTAGCAATAGCCAAAAGGTGCAGAACGGAATTAGTTGAACCGCCAAGAGCATAATCAGCAATAATTGCATTTCTGAGGCTGTCACGTGTAATTACATCAAGTGGTTTGATATTCTCTTTTACGAGTTCAACAATTCTCATTCCGCTTTCAAAAGCAATTCTGCGTTTTTGTGAAGACACAGCAGATGCTGTTGCACACATAGGAAGGCTCATACCTATAACTTCAGTAAGGCAGGCCATTGTATTAGCCGTATACATCCCCTGGCAGGAACCCGCCGTAGGGCAGGAGCTCAGTTCAAGTTCGGATAATTCTTCTTCTGTAATCTGACCTGAACGATACCTTCCAATACCTTCAAACGTACCTTTAATCATTGTCAGCTTATTACATTTACATTCGCCGTCGAGCATAGGTCCTGCAGTAACAACAATTGAGGGGATATTCAGTCTTACAGCAGCAATAAGCATTGCTGGAGTAACTTTATCACAATTTGTAAGAAGCACAAGCCCGTCAAGCTGATGAGCGTTAGCCATAGTTTCCACGCAGTCTGCAATCAACTCTCTTGAAGGCAGCGAGTAACGCATACCATTGTGCCCCATAGCAATACCGTCACAAACAACCGGAACCCCAAAAATGAACGCCTGACCGCCTGCAGAATGGATCCCTTTTTCTATTTGACGTTCCAAATCACGCATCCCGATATGACCCGGGACGATATCAGTGAAAGAACTTGCAATACCAATAAAGGGTCTGTCAATAACCTTCGGACTAACACCGGTTGCATATAACAAACTTCTGTGCGGAGCTCTTGCTATTCCTTTTTTTATATTATCACTTCTCATATAAAAACCCTCTTGATATAGTTTATCATGAAAAACACATTTACAAATTATACATTACAACGCAAATTATTTTTTTACGTGTTTTTATAAAATATCAACTACAATATAGGTATTTTAAATGAGCACGATTAGCGCAACACAGATGCAACCAACTGGGACAACAAGGAAAGAAATATTACCCAAAGAACTGTTAGATAAATATAAAAAGGGCGAAATTCTCGACATAGAAAATCGTAAAGATAAAATGACGAATGAACTTGATGCCTTAGCGGAACAGTATAAACAATCAATGTCGGTTGATATCAAAAGAAATCTTTTAGATAAAGAAAGAGAAATGCTATTTGAAGAATTAAAACAACCCGAGCTCACACTTGCGAGAAATTATGCTGAAATTGTTTATGCATCAATGTTTGATAAAGGCATTAAGAAAGAAGAATTTACTGATGTTTTAAGACTTATGAATGTTACTGCACTTCAAAGAGAAGATGGATTAGAAGGGAATTTACATACAGCAAGGTTGTCAGAAAAACATATAGATATTCTAAAAGATGTTTATATGGAGGCAGGTGAAGACAACAATGTCGGGTTAAAAGTAAAAAGTTTTATCACAGGGCTATTAGGTTCATATAAAAAAGAACAACCTGAGCTATCCGACAAAATAAGTGAGACATTTAAATACCTTTATGAAAATACCAAACATCCCGATTTAAAAGATAATATAAAAGCATATAACGAAGAACAGACTGTTGATTATTGTATAGAACAAATGCAAAAGCATAGTGATAATTTTGAATATTTTCTTTCTCAGGCTATGAACAATGCTGACAGAAAAGATGTTCGTGTTCACGAACTTGTTAGCGGGCTTCTTAAAATAGATGATCTGCCTAATGAAGTAAAAAGAAAAGCTATTTTAGGAGCCGGAAAGTTTAGGAGTGACGAAAACTTTGAAATAATAAAACAAATTGCACTTGATACGAAAGAACCTGATATCAGAAAACGCGAATTTGCTATTCAGTCTTGTGCATTATATATAAAAGACAAACCGAAAGAAGTTACCGAAATAATGTCTACGGTGTCAAAAGAATATTCAATATTTGCGCCACTAGGCAGAATTTTATCGGATAAAATTAATGGCACCTATTACGGACTGGTTGACAGAGAAATTAAATATGCAGGCCTCGGAGCAAATCGGGCAAAAGATTTTAAATATCACTTTAAAAAGTTTTATGTATCAGAGGATAAACTATCGCAACGCAAGATAAATTCCTTACAGGAAAACACAATGCCGTTTATTAATCACTTAAGTAAACTGTCACGCGGCAAAAAATATTTAATTATACGAGATGATGATACCATTACAAGACACTTAGCTGATTTTACAGGTCATAGATATATTTTCCCCGGAGCTATGCTTAATTCCGGACCATTTTATGATTCTTATGACGGATTAAATACGCCTGAATACAATTTAATGAGCGCCAAAAGAGTCGCTGATAAATATCATCAAAATCAAGTTGCGCACGAAACCGGTCATACAATACACGATATGCTGGATGAAACAGGAGCAGGTATAATCGAAGATTTGTACGCAAAAGCTATGAAGGAAGGTCGTGTACTAGATTATTACGCGGCTGCAAACTCACACGAATACTTCGCTCAGGGATGCGATGCATTTGCATCATATTATAAGCCTCATAAATTACTTATGAATGATGAACCGTTAGGGCATACCATTTTTGAACTAATGGATAAAGATCCTGAATTATTTAAGTTTATAAAAAGAGTTTTAAGGAAATAAACCCTAACCTTTTGCCATTTCTCGCAGTTTCTTTAATTGATCACGAATTTCTGCGGCACGTTCAAAGTCAAGTAGTTTTGCAGACTTATGCATATCTTTTTCAAGTTTATCAATTAGTTTTGGCAAGTCCTTTTTGTCGATCCCCATATCAACCATTTCTTCAGCAACAATATCTTCAAGGTTTCTGTAACTTTCAACAAGAGAAAGCAGGTTATTTTCAATAGGTTTTTTAATAGTTTGCGGAATGATTCCGTATTTTTTATTATGCGCAATCTGAATTTCTCTGCGTCGGTTTGTTTCTTCAATCGCTCTTTGCATTGAATCTGTTATCTTATCAGCGTACATAATAACTTCCCCGCAGGAATTACGAGCAGCTCTTCCTATTGTCTGAATAAGACTTGTATCGGAACGCAAAAAACCTTCTTTATCGGCATCCATAATCGCGACTAAAGACACTTCCGGTATATCAAGTCCTTCTCTTAAAAGGTTAACCCCAATAAGCACATCAAACTCGCCGAGTCGTAAATCTCTTAAAATTTCAACACGTTCAATAGATTTTATATCGCTGTGCAAATACCTGACTTTTATTCCTTCCTGAAGGAAATAATCGCACAAATCTTCAGCCATCCTCTTCGTAAGAGTAGTAATTAGAACACATTCATTCTTTTTAACTCGTTTTTCTATCTCTTTTTCCAAATCAGGAATCTGAGTATCAATAGGCCTTATGCTAATTTTAGGGTCAACCAAACCCGTCGGGCGGATAATTTGTTCTACAATCTGTTCGGAAGTTGTTGTTTCAAACTCGGCAGGGGTTGCTGAAATATAAATCTTTTGCCCGACTTTTTCAAAGAACTCTTCTTCTTTAAGCGGCCTGTTGTCTTTTGCACAAGGCAGTCTGAACCCGTAATTAATCAGGGTGTCTTTTCTTGCGCTGTCGCCGTGGTACATACCTTTTAGCTGCGGTACAGTGACGTGAGATTCATCAATAACCGTCAAAAAATCTGTCTGAAAATAGTCTATCAGAGTAGCAGGCGGAGAACCCGGTGCCCTGCGTTCGATAATTCTTGAATAGTTTTCAATTCCGGAACAATACCCCATTTCTTTAATCATTTCAATATCATATTTGACCCTCTGTTCAAGTCTTTGAGCCTCTAAAATCTTATTTTCGTCATATAATTCGGTGAGTCGGTTTTGAAGTTCCTGTCTTATCATAAGAATAGTTTCTTCAACATTTTCATCATAAGATAAATAATGCACAGCAGGATAAATTACGATTTTGTCGGGGGTTTCAAGAATTTCACCCGATACGGGGTCTATTTTTACGAATTTTTCAATCTCATCACCAAACATCAAAATTCGGGTAACAACCTTTTCATAAGCGGGCATAAGTTCAATCACATCCCCACGCACTCTAAATGTTGAATGTTCAAGATTAACGTCATTTCTTTTATATTGGATGGATACAAGATGTTTCAAAAGAGCATCCCTGTCAACTTCATCGCCGACATTTAATTCAGTTGAGCCTTTGAAATAGTTTTCAGGCAACCCCAGACCATAGATACAACTGACAGATGCAACAATTATGACATCATTTCTTTCATACAAACTTCTTGTAGTATTGTGCCTAAGTCGGTCTATTTCTTCGTTAATACTTGCAGACTTTTCAATATAAGTATCCGTTCTCGGTATATATGCCTCAGGCTGATAGTAATCATAATAACTAATAAAATATTCAACCGCATTATCTGGGAAAAGCTCTTTAAACTCGTTATACAACTGCGCCGCAAGAGTTTTATTGTGTGCAATAATAAGGGTAGGCTTTTGAACCTTCTCAATTACATTTGCAATTGTAAAAGTCTTACCTGAACCTGTTATCCCAAGCAGAGTTTGAGAATCATAACCGCTATTAATACCGTCAACAAGCTGTTCTATAGCCTTTGGCTGATCTCCGGCCGGACCGTAATTAGAATGTATTTTAAACCTTCTCTCCATACTAAGAATTATACAGCATAAATCATTCTTGGGAAATTATTGAGATAAATTCTTCCGCAATTTTTGAATTCCACTTGGTATCAATGCCATCTCTTATAATCTCAATAGCCTCATCCTTTGTTTTTGCTTTTCTGTACGGTCTTGTTTCTGTCAGGGCAAAATAAGCATCTATAATGAGAACTATCTGAGAACAGAGAGGAATACCCTGTCCTGCAGCATTTGCAGGATACCCAGTACCATCCCAGTTTTCATGGTGATGTTCAATAATTGGAATAACATCCTGAATAACCGATATAGGGCTTAGAATTTCTTTTGCCGCAATCACAGGGTGGGTTTTAATAAGATTTATTTCATCATCCGTAAGCGGAGTGCGCTTTTGCAAAATTTCTTTAGGTAGCAACATATTTCCAATATCATACAGAAGAATTGCAACCTTTAACTTGTCAGTATCTTCTTTAGACAATTCAAATCTTTTTGCAAGCAGATTAGCTACAACAATTTTATCTTTTGAAGAACCTTCCTTGTGGTTAGGATTATACAGAGCAGACAACATATCAGACACAGTATAAAGCGCATCGTGGTTTGAATCAAGTTTGCAAAGCATCTTATTCATACGTTCAGCCATTGACTTATCAATAGGCATTTTCTTATTTTTAAGAATTTCAACAAACGAATCGAGCGCAATATCCTGCCATGATTCCATATCATCAGGATTAGCAAGAGTAACCCTGTTTCTGCCGTTCTTCTTTGATGTATACATAGCCTGGTCGGTGAGTTCAATCAGTTCGTATAGATTATCAGAATGTTCCCCGAAGGTTGCAACACCAATACTTGCAGTAACATGTCCTATGACTTCAATTGGCACTTCCTCAATCGCTTTTCTGATTCTCTCTGCAGCAATAAGCCCGCCGACATGATCAACCCCCGGCAAAAGCAGGTTAAACTCTTCCCCGCCCATTCTTGCCGCAATATCAATGGAACGTGCATTTGTTTTTAAAACATCGGCAACAGCTTTTATGGCAATATCACCGCATGAGTGCCCATAGTTATCATTTATTTGTTTTAAATGATCCAAATCAAGCCCGATAAGAGTAAATTTCTGATTCTGACGCTGTGCCCTCAAAACTTCTTTCTGTGCCTCTTCCTCAAAATAACGCCTGTTATTTAACCCTGTTAGCGCGTCAGTGACAGCCTGTTCTTTAACAGTCTGAAACAAATCGGCAACTGTAATTGCAAGCTCAATCTGTTTTGAAAACAGTTTAAGAAAGTTAATTTCCGGGTCTTCAGCTTTAGGTCTTGACGAATACACAACAAGAGAAGCAAAATGTTTTCCATTACTCTTCAACGGAATCAATATATAAGATGCCATTTTTGTTTTCTTAATCAGTGTTTCTGCATCATGTTTCGGCAAATCAGGGAATAAATACCCCAAAGTAAACATTACATCCTGACTTTGATAGATTTTGTTTTTTTCAATAAATGAATCAACAAGTTCTTCTTTTCGCCAGTGCAACCTTGCCTCATAAAGCGGTTTACCTATAGTTTCATGAACCGCATCAGCAAACTGACACCTTGATTCTGCAAGCAAATCAAGATACTGCCCCTGATAGTCAACCTTTTTCTTTACGATACAGCTAAATAAATATCCTAATTCACCCTGCAAACTGTTTACAATGGAATCAAGAACATTGGCCAGTGGCTGAGATGAATTCATCATTTCCCAAATGTGCTGAACAGTGACCAAACGTTGATTTGCAAGTTCGAGTTCTTCAGTTCGCTCTTTAATTTCAGCCTCAAGCTTAACATTCTTTTCATACACTTCCATTAAGTCAAGTTTGGAATTATATATACTATCTTCAACAGCATCAATCTGATTTTTGAAATTATTGAACTTATCCCAAAAGCCCATTAGTAACCTCGTGTAAAATAAGTACGTATAGATTATACAACATACGGCTCAATTATACAAATATTTTTTTAGAATAAAAGATAATTTATTTATGTTATGATAGACATAACAGATATAAAGGAGAGAAACTAATGGGTAACAGAATAGGAATAGATGTTGGCGGAACTAATGTAAAAATAGCCTTGGTAAATGAACAGGGAAGTATCATATACTCAAATTCGATCCCTACTAGAGCCGAAATGGGATACGAATATACCATCAATAATATGAAAGAGGCTATAGGAGATTTGCTTAAAGAAACAAAATCAGAGGCAAAAGATATAGAAGGTATGGGCTTTGGTTTCCCGGGACAAATTGATTGCCAAAACGGTATAGTCAGACTTGCACCCAATATTCCGGGGTGGGTAGATGTACCGATTGCAGAAATAATGGAAAAAGAATTTGGAATAAAGACAAGAGTAGATAATGACGTCAGATGCGCAGCACTCGGCGAATTGAACTTCGGTGCAGGCATAGGATGTGAAAATCTTATCTGTATCACAGTAGGAACAGGTATCGGCTCAGGCCTTATTGTTAACGGAAAACTCGTTCGCGGAGCAAGCAACGCAGCAGGCGAAATCGGACATATAAAACTTGATATGAATGGCGGTCCTCTATGCGGCTGCGGCGACAGAGGTTGCCTTGAAGCTTTTGCATCAGGCCCGAGCATAGTTGCTATGGCTGAAGAATATATTAAAGGCGGAAAATCTACAAAATACAGAGAACTTGCCAACCCTGAAATAACACCTTATATTGTTTCAGAGGCTGCAAAGCTTGGCGATCCCGTAGCTAAAAGAATCTTCACTATCGTTGGAGAATATATCGGTATCGGTCTTACAAGCGTTGTAAATTTATTAAATCCTGAAAAGATAATCATAGGCGGCGGTGTCGCAGCAGCAGGAGATATCCTGATGAACCCGATAAAAGAAACTTTGGTTAAACGTGCAATGCCTATCTCAGGCTCAACAGTACAGGTAGTACCTGCTCAGTTAGGAAACACGGCAGGGGTAATCGGGGCAAGCCTTTTGATTAAATCATAAAGGTAATATAAGAAATATGAGATTAGATAAATTTTTGAAAGTTTCAAGACTTGTAAAACGGAGAACTGTTGCAAACAGTATCTCTGATTTAGGAAGGGTTTTTGTCAACGGTAATATAGCAAAACCGGCTAAACAACTAAAAGTCGGAGATATAATCTCAATTGAATACGCAAATAAAACAATCACCGCAAAGGTGCTAGAAATTCCGACAGGGAATGTTCCGGTTCAGCTTGCATCAACACTTTATGAAATAATAAATGAATAGAAAAAGAGGCTGACCTTCTTTACAGCCTCTTTTGTTAGATGGAATAGCTCTCACCATCTCTTTCATATATGTATTATGTTAGAAAGTCCTTTTGATTTGAAACCCGAGCCTGTCGTTAAGGACGTACGACAGGCACAGGGAAGCCCTGTCAGAGAGAGTATGTTATTTTTTCTTTGGGGCTGATTTTTGATTTTGGGCTTTTTGCTTAGCCATGTTCTTTCGCGCATCTGCCTTAATCTTATCAAGCTCTTTTTTCTGCTTTGGTGTCAGAATTGCCTCAAAATCACGTTCATTCTTGAGTCTTAAATCACGAGCCTGCTTGTTAAGA
>JAILHQ010000096.1 GCA_024695725.1 Cyanobacteria bacterium RUI128
AGTTATACCCGGAACAGCAGGAAAATGGGCAGGTTTTGAAGTCTATGAAGTTTAAGTTCCCGGTCTTCTATAACGGTCAGACGATAGAGGAAATCCGTTGGGACAAAGAAAATACAGTCGAAACTGTAGTTTTATTAAACAACCCCAATTGATTGTTTTATGGTTCGCATCTTGGGTTTTGGGTGCTGGGGAATTTGCAGGAGATGCCTATTATGCCTGCAAATATTACGAATCTGAACACATACAGCATAGAGACAGTGAAAGCCATTGAAGAGGGGCATAGAATTGCCCGTGATCCTTCAGTATCCGGCTACAGCAACATTGATGATTTGAAAAAAGCTCTTGATGTATGAAATACACAGTCCGGCTGTATTTTTCTTTGTGAGTGTGTTGACAATATATTAGCAAATATATTGAAAAATAACCAAAATATGCTAAAATATTAGCATATGGAAGAGCGAGCATTACAGTTTGTAACCTATTATGAAAAGCAATTGGAAATTGCAAAACGCTTTGTTTCTATAAGAAAAGGCAGAAAAATTACCCAGAAAAGATTATCTGCCCTGTCGGGTGTTCCATATGCATCAATCAGGAGATTTGAAAAAAGCGGAGATATTTCCCTGGCGTCGTTGGTGAAGCTTGCACTGGCGTTACAGCTTTATGATGATCTGGATAATCTCTTTAAGGTGAGGCGGGAATACCGGTCTATTGAGGATGTAATCAATGATCAAAAGAATTGATGTTTTTGCAGATAAAATGAAAGTCGGAACACTTGCTCTTACCGGCGATAACAGGATTGCTTTTCAGTATGCTGAAGGATGGCAAAAAAACGGATTTTCAATCAGCCCTTTTAAGCTGCCGTTATCAAACAACGTTTTTGTTTCTTCATCTCCTTACTTTAAAGGATTATTTGGGGTATTTGCCGATTCCCTGCCGGATAGCTATGGGGAATTATTATTGGACAGATATCTTAAAAGCAAATCAATAGATGTGAATTCCCTGACCAGTCTGGACCGGCTTGCATTTGTCGGTTCATCTGGAATGGGGATGCTGGAGTATGTTCCGGATTTCAGTGTCGCTACGGAAAACAGCAATGTTGATTTCGATTATCTGCAAAAAGAATGTAATGACTTATTAAATTCAAAAGATGTTGAAGACATTGTTTCTTTATATTCGCTGGGAGGGTCAAGCGGTGGTGCCAGACCTAAATCATTAATCACATATGAAGGGGAGGACTATATAGTTAAGTTTTCTTCGAAATATGATCCTGAGAATATAGCTGAGCTTGAATATAAATACATGTCATGTGCCAGGGAAGCAGGGATTAATATTCCGGATATTAAACTGGCCACAACTGCATCTGGAAACAAATATTTCCTTATTAAAAGATTTGACAGAGCGGGAAGTAAGAAGATTCACATGATAAGTGCAGCAGCTCTGCTTGAGGTTGATTTCAGAGCTCCTGCTCTTGATTACAATGATTTAATAAAACTTACCAGAGTTCTTACTAATAACAATGCCGATGTATCGGAAATGTTCAGAAGAATGGTGTTTAACGTTCTGATAGACAATCAGGACGATCATGCCAAAAATTTCTCATTCATTTTTGATAATATAAGCAAATCTTACAGGCTTTCACCTGCCTATGACATTACTTGCGGAAGAACGTATTATGGTGAACACACTACGTCAGTTAACGGTAAGGGAAAGAACATAACCGACGAAGACTTTTTAAGAGTAGCAGCCAACAACAAGATAGATTTATCTGATGCAGATGCAATTATCAAAATTTGCAAGAAATTTTGTTCATAAATCATAAAAATTTTACTAATTAAGATAATAATCTTCGAATGAAAAAGCACGGTACAGAAGAAATTTTATAAATTAATTGCACAAAATTGATTAAATCGGTAGACCTTACCATTTTTAATTTGTATATTAGTCTAACAGGAAGTGGTTATGAGTTATTCAAATATATATAAAGACAAGACTTTTGATGAAGAAAGAGCCCTTTACGGCAGTGACGGAGTTCTG
>JAILHQ010000108.1 GCA_024695725.1 Cyanobacteria bacterium RUI128
AGCCCTGCCCTGTCCATATCAAGCAAAACTCTGTCTGCGTATTTTCCCCCGAACAGTTTCAGAATTTCACAGTTTCTTCTCTCAACTGCAGGCATCATAACACGCCCCTTGTGTTTCTCAATAAAATTCTTAGTTTCAGACTCTATCTCAAACCCGAGAACAGATGCAAACCGATACGCTCTTATTATTCTCAGAGGATCATCAACAAAATTCTCTTCAGATACCGCTCTTATAACCTTGTTTTTTAAATCCTGCTGCCCCCCGACCATATCAATAATTTCACCGTTTTTTATATCCATGGCAAGAGCGTTTATCGTCAGATCTCTGCGTTTAATATCCTCTTCAAAGGAGTTATTCACAGGGTTTGTAACATCAATATAGTTTATTTTGTCAGCCATAATAATACGGTAAATATTATTTTCCTCATCAAGAGTAATGGATGCCGCAATATCATTATTCTCAACAAACTCTGACACAAAATCTTTTGCCGGAATATCCTCAACAATAATATCGCAGTCGTGAGTATCTTTACCCATCAGATAATCTCTGACAGCACCGCCAACCAAATAAAGTTTATGGCTGCTTTGTTTTAGCAAATTAAAAACGTAATTATTCTCCAAACTCATAAACAATATTTCCTAACGTCACAATTACCGCAGTCTCAGCCTTTAAAATAAGATTACCCAAAGACAACATCGGTAAATTTTTAGATTTTAAAAACTCAAACTCCTTCTGAGAGAACCCGCCCTCAGGCCCTATTATAAGCAAAATATTTTCCTTCTCTTTTGCCTTATTCTCTCTTAAATACTCCCTGAAAGAACCGTTTGTATTTCGCTCGCACAAAGCAATAACACGGTCAAATTTACAGTCATTAATTACAGTTTCTAAATCTGTCAACTCAAAACAAGTCGGAATATTCGCCCTTTCACACTGCTTTGATGCCTCGTACATAACTTTTTGCCACTTTGCCGTTTTTTGAACCGCAACAGATTTTTTTAACGCACAATTATCAGTATAAATCGGATAAATACCCCGAACACCCAACTCTGTTGCTTTTTCCATAATGGTAAGCTGAGCATCACTTCTCAGCGGGGACTGAGCCAGATACAAATTGTATTTTAAATCTCTTTTCGATTTTTCACTGCTTATAATTTCTGCACATATCTTTTTATCCGCAACAGATTTTATCACTGTCTTATACTCGATTTCATTCTCATCAATGAGTAAAAGCTCTTCGCCCTCTTTTACGCGCAAAGAGTTAACAATGTGATTATAGTTTTCTTTATCCTTCACTATAACCTCGTTATCCATAATATTTTCCGATTTAATAAAAAAATGTGGCATGACTATATAATAAATTGAACAGGGGAAAATGTAAATTACAGTTTAGCGAACGAAAGTTCGCTAAACTGTAATTTACCCTACACTAAAAGGTTGAACTTTACCAGAATTTATTTATTTACCCGGTAAAAAATGATATTAATAAGGTATAGTACTATATTTTTACATGTAAAATGACGAATAATTTCTACAACATTAACATCAGGAAGTATAATCCGCCTGACGCAGTTCAGAGCGGAAATTTTAGCGTTCCTGACAGTTCGGCACCGCCTGATACATCACCGACTCAGCAGAATTTGGATAATACGGTGTATATGATGCAGGAAAGTTCGTCTGAACAATTATCCCATTCAAGGCTGAATGCTCTGGACTCAACAATATTGGTAAATGAGGCCTACCAAAATATTGACGACGATGTGTTCAGGAAAGAATACCAGATAGAAAAACTTGAAGAGGAACTCCGTTCAATAGAAAATGAAATTGAACAGGCAAAAGCAATCAACGATCTTCAGAAGGTCGATGTTTTAACTATGCGAAGGCGCGCAATTCGGGCAAGATTAACAGCCCTGAGCGGGGACTACGGGAATACTGATATGTCAGCAAAACTCTCTGACGGGATAGCCTCAGTCCTTACGGCAAAACCGAAAATCCTCTCAAAGGTAATTAACGGATGCGTATCCTTTATGTCGGAAAAAATATTGCCTAAAATATCGAAAAAATACGACTCGGGCAGAAATATCAAAACTGCACTTTCCAAGCTGGAAACCCTCAACAAGAACGTTGATGAACTTGTGACAATGCAAACCCCGTACGGAGAAGCTGACGAAAGATACGACATGCTCACAAACTACCTTAACAGGGCAAACGTCATCCATTACAATATTTCAAAAACAGTAGGCACCCCGACCTTCTTTGATACGATAAGTTCTATCGATAAAGAGAAATATGCCCTCAATCAAAAAGGAAAAGTCAATTTCGGCAGGATGACCGGGAAACCTCAGACTGAAATCTAAAACACGTTTTTTATAGCCAAAATAATCAGTATCACTCCGCCTAAGATTTCAAGATAGTTTGATTTCAGAACCTTCATTGAATACCCCAGACCATACCCGATTAAAGAATTAATAAAGGTCATTCCGCCCATAACAAGCACTGAAAACTTCATCGGACTTGATGTCAGAGAAAGTGATATCCCGGCAGAAAATACGTCTATACTTGTTGCGATACTTACTAATAACAAGGTCTTTGGGTTTAAAGCAATCTTCTTTGGAGTGTCATTTTTCATTGCATCAATAATAAAACTTACACCCAGGTACATAAATATACAAAATACTATCCATTTTGAATACTCATCAACATATCCCCTGATTAAATCAGTAAAGAAATACCCGAGCACAGGCATAAATGCGTGAAAACATCCCGTTGTCAAAGCCAGTGCAAACGCACTGCGTTTATGTTTTCGTTCAAGACACAAACCGTAAGAAAATGAAACTACGCACACGTCAATAGAAAGTGCAAAAGCTAACAAAATAATATCATAATGATTCATCTGTCACCTCCACTTCAAATAACCTGCTCCACGGATAGAAATATTCGTTTCTGACAGATAAATCAAGAATTTCCGAAACTTTTTCTTCATAAGGTTTCATTCTGTCCCTTATGTCACAAGGTTCTGATATTTCCTGCCTGATATTTGCCTGATACGCCCAGTCGTCCAAGAACCTTACCATCTGAACTTTTTTGAATGCAGTATCATTATATTTCTTTGCACCAAACTTTATTTTAGCACAACAGATTAAACTTCCAAGACTGTTTGCACTTGTGTTCCATCCGCTGTATCCGAAGAAACCGTCATATCTGAACTTCTTAAATAATTCTTCAACAAAATTATTATCTGCGCCATTGGCGTTTCTGACATCCGCTATCATATAAGGTTTATCATCGGGAATGAATTTCCCCCATAACTCACCGCTGAATAACTCTGTCGGCTTTTTCATAACAATTTCACCCTGATGTTTTTTGAAATTATTTACTATCAGAACAACGTCAGCATCCTCTTTATTATCAACAATATTTACCCCCGCAAATTTTAGCTGATTATTTACCGAT
>JAILHQ010000142.1 GCA_024695725.1 Cyanobacteria bacterium RUI128
TTCTTCAATGCTGAATGAAACGTTATCCAAAGCATTAAAACTCTCTTCGCCTGTCTGATATGTTTTTATTAAATTTTTTACTTCTATTAATGCCATAATCTGATTACATTTTTAAAACGGAGGACGCATACCTCTGCCGCCACCGCCGCTCATAGCTTTTTTCTTTTTCTTATCGCCTTTTATACCTGTAATAACAAGGTCGCCTTCCTTGATATTGTTAGAAATAATTTCCGTATATGAATCATCACTTAAACCGGTTTTAACAGGAATACGTTTTGGTTTGTGACCCTTTAAAATCCAGATTCCTTGTTCTCTGTGTTTTGGTCCGTTAGGGTCAGGTGTGAATTTAAGTGCAAAACTCGGAATACAAAGAACGTGTTCGCGTTTTGATGTTATTATTGAGACGTTCGCTGTCATTCCGGGTTTGAGTTTTAAATCTTCGTTATCAACTGCAACAACAACAGTATAGGTAACAACGTTAGATACCGTTGTCGGAGACAGTCTTACTTGTCTTACAATGCCTTTGAAGGTTGTGTCAGGGTATCCGTCAAGAGTAAACTCAGCCTCCTGACCTTCTTTTACTGATGCGATATCCGCTTCGGATACGTTGACTTCAATCTGCATCTTCTTCAAGTCCTGAGCAATAACGAAATGCTCAGGAGCTTGGAAGCTGGCTGCAACAGGCTGACCTTCTTCAATTTGTTTTGAGATAACAACTCCGTCAACAGGAGAAACTATTCTTGTAAAACCCAGATTAACAGTTGCTGTCCTGTATTGAGCCTGAGCTTTTGCAATTTCATCTCTTGCCGATACGACCTTTGATTTTGCTGAGATATAGTCACTTTCAGCCTGGTCAAGTTCGCTTTTTGGAATAAAGTTTCTTCTGTAAAGGTTTTTGTATCTGTTCAGGGTTTTAAGACTCATATCCGCATTTGACTGCATATCTCTCAAATTTGCCTGCGCAGCGCTGATGGCAGCCAAACTCTGATTAACTGTTTCCTGAAGTGTTCTAGGATCAATAACTGCAAGCAGTTGCCCTTTCTTGACAGGTGAATTGTAGTCTGCATATACAGCAGTTACAAGCCCTGAAACAGTAGAACCGACACTGTAGGTGTTAACAGGATTTATTGTACCTGAGGCTTCTACAACCTGGGTTATGGTACGGTATTCTACAGGCTGTGTTTCGTATTTTGGCCCGCTGAACAGTCCCTTCAGTAATAACAATCCGACAATAATGCCGACGGCAATAATACCTGCCAGCACCTTCTTATTTTTTATTTTTTCTCGAAGTACCTCTTTTTGTATCATCTGCTTTATCCTCTAATGTTAATGTTATTTCTTCTGATGCAATTTCTTTTTCCATAGTTGCTCTTGATACATTGTAATTAAATATGTTTTGTATGTATGTATGTTGAGCGCTGTTGTAGTTCGCTTTGGCATCCTGAACTTCGATATAGTCACCGAGTCCGACTTCATATCTGCCGTCAGCAAGCTCAAGATTTTCTAAAGTCTGGCGAACCTTTGAAGCGTTTAGCGGAATTTGTTCCTCTAATGCTATCATATCGACATAGGTTCGTTGTATGTCAAAATAGAGATCCTGTTTTAATTCATCAATATCATTCTGAGCTATATTTACCTGAATTTTTGCATTATCGATTTTATGTTTAGTCTGAAGCGGGTTTAAGGCTGAACTTACTTCAACCGCAATATCGAAAGAACTGTTGTCATTCATTTTATTTCTTAGATATCCGTATCCTACAGAACCCGTAAGTTCAGGATAATACTCTCTTTTTGTGTACAAAAGAGCCTGTTTCATAGCTTCTTTTGTTGCCTGAAGTGATTTTAAATCATATCTGTTATCATAAGCATATTGTACAGATTCTTCAAAAGTCATAGGGAATTTATTTTTAAAGACATAATCCTTCAGCATTTCAGCTTTTTGCTCTTCTTTCAGAAGGGTTGCATTAAAGACTTCTTCCGGTAAATTGCTGATATCTTTATAATTAGTTATCTTTAACAAACTTACAGGAAGGTAATTATGGTCAAAATTAAAGGTTTCCGTTCGCTGAATTGAAAAATTCGGGGCATTTGCAACATACATTGCATTGCTTAGTGCAATGAGTGAATTTTTGTAATCTTTTTCTGCCTGAACCAGTGCAATTTTAGAGTCACTTAAATAAACTTCGGCATTGACAAGGTCAATCTTTGAACGTATCCCTTCTTCAAAATAAGCTTTTGTTCTCTGGTAATTACGTTCGTTTATCTGGACATTTGCCTTATCAATTTCTACTATTGCCTGAGCGGCAAGAACGGCATAATACTTTATCTTTACCTGATAAATTGTATTTATGATTTCCTGATTAAAGTCGTGTTCGGCAGCAATTTTATAGAATTTTTCCATTCTTATATTTGCATTTGTTTTGCCAAAATTCCAGATAAGTTCTTTCAGTCTTACGTCAGCACTCGGCAATATCCTTGACTCTCTTGTCATGTGGCGGGTCCTGTCCCAACCCTGGTTATATCCTGCCCCAGCAGACAGTGTCGGGAAATACTGAGCTTTCGCAATGCTTACGTTGTGCTTTGCAAGCTGCCAGTAATATTTCATTTGTTTTATTCTAGGACTGCGGCTTAGTGCAATTCCGATACAGTCTTCAAGGGTGAGTGATGCACCCTCTGCAATAGGTATATCCTGATTTTCAAGTTGTATGGGCTCGGCAGAAAATGATGGTGTCACAAGACATAACATCATAAGAACAATACTTAAAATTGCTGTTTTTAACTTTTTCACTAATCTATTCTCACTACGCATAACCAAACGTTATTTTAAATAGTCTGCCAGTCCTTTTAAAGCCAAAACGTAAGAATTTTTACCAAAACCAACTACCTGTGCGACTGATACTCCAGAAATATATGAAGTATGTCTGAACTCTTCTCTGGCATGAATATTTGTCATGTGGACTTCAACAGTCGGTATTGCAACGGAAGAAATTGCATCTCGTATAGATACACTTGTATGTGTCAAACCGCCTGCATTTATAATAAGTCCGTCAATTTTACCCTTTGAAGAGTGAATTTTATCTATGATTTCGCCTTCGTGGTTTGACTGGAAGGTTTCCAAATCAGCACCCAGTTCATTGGCAAGTTCCTTTAATTCGTTTTCAATATCCGTAAGAGTTGTATTCCCGTATTTTTCAGGTTCTCTTGTGCCGAGCAGATTTAAATTAGGACCGTTAATAAGTAATAATTTCATCTATACTCCCCCTAATAATAGATTAGCATTACTTTTTTCAAGGTCAAATTCTTAAACTTTCTTAGTTTAAGATAATAATTCCCCGAAAAATTTATCGTTCTCAAAATGATTTAAGCGAACTCTGTGTATTGTATTATGATAACTCTGCATATTATCTGTCTTTGTTTCAATGATTACATTGATATAATTTTTTGATACCCCTTTAAGATTTCCGGTCTTTTTATCAGGTCTTTTCTCAATTAATATTTCCTGAATTGTATTTACATTTTCGTTAAGGAAAATGTTCAGTTTTTCTGCCGATACTTTTTTTATAATGTCTGCTCTAGCCTGCTTTGTTTTGTCGTCAAGGTGCCCATCCATTCCTTCTGCTTGAGTGCCTTTTCTTACGGAATACGGGAAGGTGTGAACCTTTGACAACTTTGATTTCGTTATGTTTTCAAGTGTTGTATTGAAATCTTCTTCTGTTTCCCCTACAAACCCTGCTATTATATCGCAGCCTAAGAATGGGTGGTTAAACCTATTATAAATGTCTTCAATCTGATCGAGATATTGTTCGACTGTATAAAATCTGTTCATAGATTTCAGAGTTTTGTTACAGGCGGATTGTAATGATAAGTGGAAATGCGGACAAAATTTATCCGACTGTTCCAGTATCGTCAGAAGTTCAGGCGTGATTTCCAACGGGTTGAGCGAACCTAATCTGTATCTCGGAATTGTTGTTTTTTCTTCTATATCCCTGATTAAATCGATAAAGTTTTTGCCAATATCATTTCCCCATTGACCTATGTGAATACCTGTCAGAACGACTTCTTTAAAACCTTTATTCGTTGCATCGTTGATTTGTTTAATTACAAAATCGCTTTCGGCACTTCTCGATTTTCCACGTGCAAACGGAATTATGCAGTATGCACATCTGTTGTTACAGCCGTCTTGTATTTTTAGGCTGAATCTTGTTTTTGTTGTGTCAAAAAGTTCCTGATAGTTAAATTTCTCAACCTGCATTATGTCAGTTATGTGATTATGTTCATCTTTACTTAGGTATTCGCCGATTTTAAACTTGTCATCATTTCCGTAAATATAGTGAACATAGCCCGTTTTGAGAAGTTTTTCCTTTTCTATCTGTGCAACACAGCCGGTGAGTACGGTTCTGATATCAGGGTGTAAATGCAGGGCATTTCTTAAAAGATAAAGGGTTTCGTTATCGCTTTTGTGGGTAACCGAGCAGGAATTCAGAATGAAATAATCGGCCTCGTCCAATGCCTTGACCTGTGTGAAACCCTTCTCAACAAGGTTCTCAATGATTAGAGAACCTTCAAACTGATTTGATTTGCACCCCATAGATTTTATGTAAAATTTTTTGTTTGACATAATGTTTTGAGTAACCTGTTAGCCCGTACCCCATTCCTATACACGACCGTACATGTCTTCATATCTGACGATATCTTCTTCTATAAGCAAATCGCCTTTTTGAACTTCAATAATTTGAAGGTTTTCTTTGAACGGGTTCTGCAGAGAGTGTATTGCCTTAACTGCTATATCTACGCTGTGTCCAGGACTTAGGATATGTTCTTTCCCCTCAAGTACGACCTTTGCCATACCTGAAAGTACAACCCAGTGTTCGCTTCTGTGGTTGTGTGACTGAACAGAAAGTTTTTGTCCCGGGTTTACCTGAATCATTTTTGTAAGGAAACCTTCCCCCTGTGCGAGAACGGTATAATATCCCCAAGGTCTGTAAACGGTTTTGTGAACCATTTGGGTGTTGTCGTGCTGCTGCTTTAGTGTCTCAAATATTTGTTTTACATCCTGAACTCTGTCTTTTTTGCAGGCAAGTACAGCATCTTCCGTTTCTACAATAATAGTGTCTTCGAGCCCTACCGTCGCAACAAGTTTTGATGAAGAGTACATAAGTGAATCTTTTGAGCCGATATCCAGTATGTGCCCAATTTTAACATTGTTATCAATGTCTTTTTTGCTGACATCATAGATTGATTTCCACGAGCCAACATCAAGCCAGTCTGATTCTAATTCAGTCATTGCTATATTGTCGGTTTTTTCCATAAGGGCATAGTCAATTGATATATTCGGTAAATTTTCAAACTCTGTATATGCTATATCATCATTTTGAGTAAAATCAAACCTGTTTATAATATTAAATATAGCAGGCGAATACTGTTCTAATTCTTTCATAAAGACCTTAGGCGTGAACATAAATATTCCGCTGTTCCAGAAAACCGTGCTGTCATTAAGATATTTTATTGCTTCTTTTTTATCAGGTTTTTCGACAAACTTTGAAACTTTATATCCGTCGGATATTCTCTCTTTTGTTTTTATGTATCCAAAACCGGTTTCAGGATATGTCGGTTTTACACCAAACGTTACGATGTATCCGTCTTTTGCAAGTTTTTCGCCGTTTTTAATTGTCTTTTCAAAAGCTTTTAAATCATTGATTTTATGGTCTGAAGGGACAACTAACACAACAGAATTTTCCGAATCTTTGTATTTGTCCAATATGTATTTTACTGAGGTAGCAATAGCAGGTGCTGTATTTTTAGCTTCAGGTTCTGATATAACAACAGGATTTTTTGCCAAGGCTTACAATTGATACTTTACGTTTGGCGTGTGTTTTGCATTTGTCACGCTTACAACGTTGCCGAAAGGTATAAACGATTTTATACGCTTATAAGTTTCCTGCAGTAAACTTTCTTTGTTCTGAATATTCAATAATTGCTTAGGATACAATTCTCTGGATAATGGCCAGAGTCTGCTTCCCGAACCTCCTGCTAAAATAATACCAAACATAATCTAGACTCCCTCTTTTAGAATATTATACCAATGAATGGCTAATAATGTATAGAGAGGCGTTTCTTATTAACGTTTCTTTACAAAATATCTGCACTTATCCATCTAAATCAAATAACCATTCCGGCATACCGAAATCAATAAGAACTTGTCTGAATTCAGGAGAATATGATTTTAAATTACCTTCAGAAGCTCTTGCTATAAGTTCTGCAGGACTATTGTAGCCATATGCTATTAGCTCCTCAGGCAGTCCAGCTCTTCTGAATTCATCAACATATTTGCAATTTTCAAAGTCTGGGACTTGTATTGTTTTTCCATTTAATACGATTGTTTTCTTTGGCATAATTTCATTTAGGTCATATTTTTCAGGAATTTTCCAACCTGTGCGAGTTAAATCGTTTGAGTGTGTGAGCTCGTGTCTTAATGACTTTTGAACGGTTTGTTTATCCATGTCATGAAATCCCAGTGAACCTGTTGCTCTTTCCGAACATGCATTTGCTGCGCCCTGCCCGTATGCTGAACTTGTATCGTACCAATCAACTTTTGCTGTGCTAAAATCTATTATCGGTGGCATTTTTGCTGCGCCATTACTTGCGATTTGCCATTTGTTTAATTCCTCATGAACATAGCTGAGTGTTTCTATAGTTCTATTGTAGTTATATGAACTTGGCAGAAATATTTTTACACCATATTTTTCATTAATGTTCATTAATTCATTTGCAAGATCTGAATTATTCCGTGTTTTGGCATTTAAGTATCGTTTATATAATAGTTCTGACATTTCTGATTGAGGATATGTTTTTATGTATTTTTTTAGAGAATCGAATCTCGTAGATTCTGCAAAATCTCCTCGGAAAATTTTAAATCTTTTGTCAGCTGTTAAAACTTCATCTGAATTTTTCTTAATTGTTCGTACAAATTGAAGATTTTGACGTTTATCTTTCAAAAATACATTCATTTTTGAAACATTTGACTTTACTGCCATTTCTCCATTTTGAGTGCTATATAGATCTTGATAGTGCGAGTAGTTGCCATTAATTTCATTGTATGCATCAACTAACGTTTCTATTTCGACTACGTCTTGAAAAGTTTTTATTTGCGACAGTTTTTTATCAACATAATTTTTAATTTCACCTTCCGGCAAATTGCAAATTGCTGCGTCTAAATCCAGCATTCTTGTTCTCATCATTCCTTGCTTTTGATTTATAAAAAATCCTTTCATTATAGGATTTTTGAATTCTCGTGCATCATGCAATGGGGCTATGGATGTTTCTTGTGTTTCAGTCCCTGTTGGACTATCGACACTCAATTGTCCAATTTGTTTATTTTCCTTTGTCGCAGGATTGAACTCGTAAACAATGTCATTTTGGGTCGTTATATTTCTTCCTTCTCCGCGCATTCTTGCTATATCAGCGCTTGTATATGTTCCATCTGCGTCGATTTCTGTGTCGACAGTTTCTAAAAATGATGTTTGATTAGCTCGGAGTTCTTCAATTGAAATGCCTAAATATTCGGCGATTTTTTCATCAGGAAGTGTAAGTCGTGTATTCTCAAATTTATCATGGTACCCTTTGTTGCTACTATCAACGCCATTATCACCGGTTTCTATTGCTTCGTTTATTCTTCTGGCTATGTTTTCATCAGTTGCTACAAACCCCATTCTTGTAAAAATGATAGCAGGTGATTCGTTAAACAATTTTTTATGTGCTATTTGCATGCCATTTTGCTGAACTTCTCCAAGAGAACACCTTGGTATTTCTACTTTACCATTGTGTCCCGTTTCGTAACTGTAAATAACAGCCTGTCTGAGTAATTCTGTTCCTATTCCTGTATAGTCAGGAGATGTACCCATGTATCTAATCTCTATTGTACCATTGTCATTTGTACATACGTTAACAGTACCAATAATCTTTTTATCTGTGTTTACTGCTATTAATCTGAACGTACCATCGTCCATAAACGTATGAGCGCTGTCTCCACGCACATGGTAATCTTTTTCAATAAATACAGGTTCTAATTGACCTGTTTCATTATTACGTATTGTGTTTGCAGGTCGTCTCCCGTTAACCTCCGATATCGTTGGTATGTTTATGAATTCCTGTTTACATTTTGTTAAAAATTCTGTTTCTAACCTTTCAGCTGTTGTTGTATCTGTGCTCGTTGTCTGTATTGATTCTGTAACTTCAAGAATATTCCATTCAGTTTTGAATTTTTTTTCGATATTTGCATATTCTTCAGGTGTAAGATTGTTCTCAAACATAGTAAATTCACCGTTCTCATCACATCCAACAAGCCCAGAGACGTTACCCATTTTGTCATATAAAAATATACATTGAGCTATTTCTCCATCTTCATCTTCAAGTTTATATCTCTTATATCTCATCCCGGATTTGTTTAGTTCTTCAAGAACATTTGCATGAGATGAGTCAAGTTGTTCTGCTAATTCTCTGTTTTTGCTCATATATTTGTCAATAGCTGTTTGAGGTAATCTCATAAGAGATCCTCTGAATAGATCTATATCGCCTTGGATACCGGTCCCGCCTGATGATATTTCATCAGAAATTCTGGTGTCAACTTCTCCGTCAAATGCTTCAAACCCCATACGTTTGTAAGCTACTGCTGCAGATGTATGGGCTCTGCCTCCACCACAAATTGCCAAAAATTCATTAGGTAAATCATTCGTTACCGCTTTGAGCCAGACTTTACCATCGAGCCCAAATTCATTACTGTATTTTACAACTTCTCTCATAAGTTCGCTTCCTACTCCTCTGTAATTAGGAGAAGTCGCAATAAATTCTACGTAACATCCAGGTTCAACCGTATATTCTGATGTGTTATCTATTTTTACCAAACCAATGGTTCTGCCATTGCCATCAGTTGCACGTATTTTAAATTCGTTGTTCTTTCCCGGAGTGCCTTCTACAGATATTTGTAAATACTCAAACCTACCTGTTTTTACATTCTGTACGTGGCCAACCGGTCGCTCGCTTACTGTACTTGCTGCGTCAGCATCAATTCCGGTAACGTCTGTATCGGTCATATCTAATTCAAGTTCAGGTTCCGAAATAACTGTGTGTTCAGTATGCTCCAGTGGAAATGCTTGGGTAGTCAGATTTTCCATAATGACGGCTTCTGTGTAGAAATTCATGACGTCTTCTATACAATCAAAAACTTCTGTATGTCCATCTTTGGCAGTTACTTTATACTCGCCGCCTTTAATTTCTATTTTTATTTCGTCGCCTGCGTTTAATTCTCTTTCTGTAACAGGTTCATTTGGTTCTCTCCCGTGGATAATATTTATGAATTCATTGCCTGTGAGCGTTCCATAATTATTAAAACGGTTATTTAATCTTGACTCAATTGCGTCAAATGCCATTGCTTGTTCCATTATCGCTGTTACTTGTTCGTGAGACAATTCCGTTTTAGTCGGATCATTTTTGTAATAGTAATTTCCGTGCTCATTCCTTACAAATTCAGTACTTCTTTCTCTTGGCCCCGGCTCTGTTCCTATTTTTGGCATTTTGCCTTTGCTTAAGAACATTCCTAAGACTGATTCTGTTAATTTTATTTGCGCCAAGCCAACAAATTGATTACAATATTCGCTTTTTGTATATGCCCAATATATTTCTGCATCTGACATATTTTTAATGTCAGTGCCTTGTAGCTCTAACATAGCACGCATAATATCCGCAGTTGACATTTGTTCTATATCTGCTTCTGTATATTTCTTTGTTTTTAGTAAAGTTTCTTTTAGATTTGATCTGTCCAACATGTTAATAGTGCTTGATGCAGCTGTAAATGATATGACTTCAGTTGCAAAACCGGCACCTTTTGCGAGCATTTCTCTTGCTGCATCATACTCAGGCATTGCTTGTGCAGATCTGATAGCATTGCCAAGTTGGCTCCCCTTTATTACTTCGCCGCCGTTTAGAAGTTCATTTTGTACTGAGCTGACAACATTTGCATTTCCTTTACCTCTTATCCATTTCGCAAGTGGCTCTGATGTGAAGGTTGATAGAAAAGATGCGGCAGCACCTGTCTTGAATCCGAGCCATCCTTTTTCTCGTATTTTATCCCAGTTTAGTTCTTCGCCATTTGCACCTTGTCGTCCCAATTCATGAAGCATATCGTATGTTGCAAAATTTGCTCCACCAACCCCTGCTCTTGCTGTTAATTGGGTCATAAATCTGGCACTTTTTGATAACCTGCCTTCTGCTTGCATAAATTCATTTGCTGTATCTAATGCTTTTGTGATTTTGCTTGGAGCCCCGGCTCTAACTAACCATTTCCCGCCTTTAAACATATAGTTGAGCCCTTTAGAAATTGCTCCAAATTCAAGCACCATAGATGCAAGATCTAATACTCCACCATACATATCTAAAAATTGTTCTGTTGATTCAAAATTGGTTACGGTTCTTCCTACTTGTGTTCGAGAAAGCGGATCTGATGAGAGAGAGTAAATATATGAATTAGCTACGTTTGTTGCTAACATAGGACACTCATTTGATGAATCTTTTAAATTATTATCTGCTTCTATAATAAAGTTATTAAAATGTGCAGCGACTACCCCATCCCAAAAGTTCTGACCGCAATATCTTGCAAAAACACCTTTTTCTTCATCAGATAATTTACCGTTTTGTTTGTAGTTAATATAAATAGTTTGCAAGTTATTGTTCAACGCTTCTATTTTTTGGTTGTATCTGATAAACCTTTCTTGACAGTCTTCAAAATTACATTGCCCAATTTCTTGGAAAACTTCATTAAAACTTTTAGGATTTCCTGTCAAACCTTTTAATTGTTTGGCTTTGGTTAAATATTCTTTAAGTGTTTCTATTTTTTCTTCAACAGTTTCCCCGGCAATTTTGCGGAACCAATATGAAGCATCAAGCCAACTTTGATCTTCTTTTTTTGATTCATATTTTTCAATCACGGATTCTAATGTGCTAATTATCATATCAGCTGTTGTTTCTCTTGTGTTTTTATCAAATTCGGAGAAATCAATTGATTCACCTCTGCTGACATCAATGAGTTTGTACAAGTCTTGGCGTGTATATAGTCCTTCGCCTGTAACTATTCCATCAGCGTTAAGGTCTAAGTACGTTATTGGACATGTTCCTACATTATCATCAAGCAGATTATTATGAATTGGAACGGTATTGACCAGTCGTTCTTTTTCTAATGAATAAGTGCCGTCGTCATTTTTCTTATAAATGAGCATATTCCCAGTAGGATAGTATTGAACCAATTTGTTTTGTAATTCTGGATTATTTTCAAATTCGGTGTATATTACTGCTTCGTATATTTGCCCTTGTTCATCTGTCTCAAAACTTGCAATTGATGTGAGTTGATGTTTGCTATTATAAAATTGTGATAATGAAAGTTCACCATTTTCATCGTATTCAACTTTTTCTGTTTCACCGTTAGGATACCTGTGAATCTGAATATTTGGAGTTTTTAAATCTGTTTCTGTTATGCATTTAAATGTGCCATCTTTAGTAAAACGATAATATGTTCCTTCTTGTCCCGGAGTTTCATTGGCTATATAGTATTCTGCATCTTCTGCAAATGCTCTGTAACTTCCTTTATATTGCATTCTGTCGTGTTTAGGGTTCACTGTTATTTTTTGTTCATATGTAACATTACCTTCCGCATCTGTCACAGGTTTGCCGTATGTCGGTGGGTTATCATTAATTTTCACATATCCGCTGTTAGGATCATCTAAATTTGCAAACAACTGGCGAATTTTAACTCTGTCATATCCGGCTTCATTATTCCCACTATCAATTTGGCTTATAGCTTTTATTATTTCTTGAAATGGTGAATCGTTTTCTCCTACCGAACCAGCTGCGAAATGTTCCATTTGCTCTGCAGTAAGAGGTGTATCTCTTATGATATCTAAGTCGGAAATTACCTCAGCTTCTCCATTTCTGTATGCCGCAAAATCTGTTCCTTTGTATACAATTGTCTCTCTCCCTGCTGCGGTATTAGTAAATTCTGATATATTACCATCAGGTGTTAGTCTGATTCTTCTGGTTTCTCCGGACAGTGCTCTGGTTTCTTCTTCAAGTAATTCATTATCGGTATATTCACCATTTTCGCCAACATTAGTGACATAAGTTGTTACTTTTGAACCGTCTGAACGACTTTTGTCTGTGCTTATTTTTACTATTGTTTTTCCAGCTAGTGCTTCTTCTTCTGTTAAATATTCAGAAGTTGTGACTTCTTCGTACGTACTGGTCTCTTGAGTATTTCCGTTCTTTTTAATAGTTTTTGAAGAAGGTTTTCCGTCTGTGTATACTATTACGGTTTCGATAATATTATCTCCGTCTTTATGGATAATAGTTCTTTGTGCAAGAACATCTCCGTTCTTTTCATCAATAATAGTATCTCCGTTTTCTTCACGTATCTCTCTGTTCTTTTGTAATGTTTCCGGATCGGCTAAATCTGGTGCTTTTTCAAGTACATAGCCGAGAATATCCTCAATCCCCTCGTTGGCAGTGATTTTTCCTAAAATTTCTTGCAGTGTTGTGTCATCCAGTTTTGCGACAGCATCACGAGAAACACCTTTTGGTGCTAATATAAGGTATACTTGATTGATTAATGTTAAATTTTCTGACACTGCCTTCTGTTCCTAATAAATTACGCGTAAATGTAGCTATACCTGCTACGTTTTTCTTATCGGCATTTTTTATTCAAAACTTTGATATTTCTTGATAAAAGTTACAATTATTTACATATTTAATCTAAATATTTTTATTTGACTTGATTTGAAATTTTTAGCAAGTAGAATTAAAAAAGTCGAAAATATATAAATTCAAGTTTGGAATCTTGAAAAGAAAGAAGGTAACAATGAAAGACGGAATTCATCCAGAATATAAAAAAACTGTTATCAAATGTGTTTGCGGTAATGAAATTGAAACAGGCTCTGTAGCAGGTGATATTACAGTTGAAATTTGTAACAACTGCCACCCGTTCTATACAGGTCAACAAAAAATCTTAGACTCTGAAGGTAGAGTTGAAAGATTTAACAAACGTTACGGCAAAAAGAACTAATAGTTTTCAAACGTTAAGATTTTACAAGGAGAAAGAGGCTTATTTATTTTGGCCTCTTTTTTGCTTTAAAAGGCATATAATAAAATGAGTATTCAGTGTATATCAGCTTTCAGAACAGCCAAAAGGAATATAAAATGTGATTACAGAAAGGTCAAATTTTCTGAACCAGAAAAGAGCTGTCTGGAGCAATATAAATCAATAGCAGATTATTCAAGCACAAAACCTTTATTGTGGGGTGCAAAGCGTGCGGTTGATATTGTCAGCGGAGCCGTTGGTCTTGTATTATCTGCACCGATTTTGCTTTTATCCGCACTTGCTATCAAACTAGACAGCAAAGGTCCGGTTATATTTAAGCAAAAACGTATAGGTAAAGACGGGAAACCTTTTGATGTATATAAACTCAGAACAATGTACTCTGATATGCCTGAAAACCTTGAAAATGTTAAATCAGCCGATGATAAAAGAATTACAAGAGTGGGCAGATTTTTGCGGAAATTCAGTATTGATGAATACCCTCAGTTTTATAATATTTTAAAAGGTGAAATGTCGCTAATCGGACCGCGTCCGATACCTCCTTATGAACATGCTAAAGCTAAGGACTTTCCTGAATTTGCCGGAAGATATGCTGTTAAACCCGGAGCAAAACTTGAATATGATAAAGCGACTATGGACGATCCTCGCAAAAGATTTGAGATAGAAAAAAATTATATTCTAAATTGGAGTCCGGCAAAGGATATTAAGGTCTTAGCTCGTGTTGTGCGTGATGTTGTTACGGGTAAAAATTATTAAAATATTGTATTCTTTTAAAAGATATTATAGAATGGTTAAAATAGGAGTTTTAGTTTAGGGAGAGAAATATCGTGGAAAATAAACCTGTTGTTAAGCTTATATCAAAGCCTGAAAATCTATTGAAAACAATTTATACTGCTTGCAGAACTTGTTACAGTGCAGATAGCCCAATAAACATTTATGACAGTACTGATGATGAAGAGAAAATGCTTAAATTGATTAGCAGGGTTATTTCCTCCGGTCACTATTCAACTATTGAACATGTGCAGGTTAGTTTTGCTATATCTAATGTATCTCGTGCCTGCACACATCAACTTGTTAGACACAGACACATGTCTTTTTCTCAGAAGTCTCAAAGATATGTGAAAGAAAAAGGGCAGTTTGATTATATAATTCCGCCGACTATTGAAAAGAATCCGGAATTAAAGGCTAAATTTGAAGAATTTATGGGTGAAATTTCTCAAAAATATCTTGAATTCACAGAGGCTGGAATTCCTGCTGAAGATGCGAGGTTTGTTCTCCCGAATGCTTGTTCGAGTTCTATTGTTGCAAGCTTGAACCTTAGAGAGATGATACATTTGGCAAATCTTAGACTTTGTACAAGGGCTCAGTATGAAATCCGTATGATGACTAAGGCTATGTGTGATGCTCTTATTGCTGAAGAACCTTGGCTTAAAGATTATCTGGTTCCTAAATGTGTAAGGTTCGGATATTGTGACGAAGACAAATCCTGCGGCAGAATGCCTAAGAAAGATGATTTTCTGGGTGTAAGCGTAGGGGTGTAATTCTAGTATAAGATCATGATTACACTGGATTATTTAACCCTGAAAGCCTTTTATGAAGAAAATAAAGATTTCTTCATGGGTGCCCGTCTGCAAAAAATTCAACAGCCTACAAGGCGTGATTTTGTGCTTTCAATAAGAGGCTTTGAAACAAGAAAACTGTATATAAATATTGACCCACAGGTCTATCATATATGTTTTATAAATGATAATACATATGAGAGGCGTAATATTACTATTCCGCAGAAACCGCCAATGTTTTGTATGCTCCTTAGAAAATATTTAGAAGGGTTCAGAATTACAGGGGTGAAGGTACCGCCTTATGAAAGAATTTTTGAAATATATTTTGAATCATATAACGAATTAAACGAAAAAATAAAACTCTGTCTTGCAATTGAGCTTATGGGTAAGTATTCAAACGTGATTTTGTACAACTGTGATACAAAGTTAATCATTGGTTGTGCCCATAATGTCGGCTCGGAAAAGAGCAGGGATAGAGAACTTGCAGGAACGTTACCATATGTTTATCCCCAAAAACAGGATAAATCAGATATTCTCAGGTACTTTGGGGAAGTTCAGTATGACTCCTTGAATGTCGATTTTATGGGGTTTTCAAAAGCGTTTCAGGAACAGCTTAAAAGAAATTCTGTCGGGCTTGATAAAATAAAAGATTATGTAGATTTGAAATCGCCATTGTCCCCAGCTGCGAATTCAAGAGAATATTCAATATATTCCGAACTTTTGCAAACTGCTGATATTTATCCCTTTGTTAATGAGATGATAGATGAGTATTTTTCTAAACAGCAGGAAGTGATTATAAAAAGAGCCTTAAGGATAAAACTGAAAAATCTTATTTATCCTCAATATAAAAAAGAAAAGTTGCTCGCTGAAAAGTTGGAAGGACAGTTAAAGAAGAAATCAAATGCTGCAAAGTACAAAAAGTATGCTGATTTGATTTTGGCAAACCTTTATAATAACGATAATTATTCATCCTCTCTTAAAGTCGTTGACTGGGAAGATGCCGGGAATGAAATTACCATAAAACTGGATAAAAGGTTAACTTTGCAGGAAAACTCAAAACGGTATTATGAGTTATATTCAAAGTCGAAATCTGCCGTTGAAAGGTTAACAGAACTGAAAAATAATGCTGAGGTGCAGGCAGAATATTTGAAAGGAATTTTGTATTCAACCGAACAGGCTGACAGGCTCTCTGATTTGTTTGAAATATTGTCAGAGTGTGAAGATATCGGTTTAATTAAAAAACGAGAGCAGCAAAAGAAAAATAAAGAAATAAATGTTATGACTGTAGAAATCAACGGGTATAAAGTCTATGTCGGCAAGAATAACAAGCAAAATGATTTCATAGTGTCTAAAACTTCATCACCTGACGATTATTGGTTTCACGTACAAAATACGCATGGTTCTCATGTGCTGTTAAAAATAGAAGATTCAAGAGAACCTGACGATAAAACGATTTTAGAATGTTGTCGTCTTGCAAAACGCTATTCTTCTGCTTCTAATGATACAAAAGCGGGTGT
This sequence comes from Cyanobacteria bacterium RUI128, assembly GCA_024695725.1. Next base: position 16,212 of record JAILHQ010000142.1, read on the forward strand.
TATTTATACAAAACGAAAATTTTTAAAGAAACCGCCGAAGGCAAATTTAGGCTATGTTACTTATAAAAACGAAAAAGAAATAATCGTGTAGACTGTAATTTTATCCTTAATATCTTTTATGTTAAAATAAAACTATGAAAGATATTCAAAACACGATAGATACACGAGGGGTTGAGATACAGAAGGTCGGAATAAAAGATCTTGAACTCCCGCTTATAATTCAGAGAAAAGATGCGGAAAATCAGGTTGTTTGGGCAAATGCAAAGGTTAGTGTCAGTCTGCCCGCACATTATAAAGGCACCCATATGTCACGATTCGTCGAAGTTTTGAATGAGTGGAAGGAAAAGAATTTACTCGGTGTGGATATCCAAGGGTGTGTTACAGATGTTGTCGAAAAATTGTCTGCAAAAAGCGGATATTTAAAATTTAAGTTTAAGTATTTTATTGATAAGGAATCACCTGTTACAAAGATAAAAGCACCTATGTGTTATGATTGTTCTTTTGAGGGTATTCTAAATAATTATGGTGAGGAAGACGAAGAGTATGAATTTATACTTGGGGTGAAAGTTCCTGTTACGACTCTTTGTCCTTGCTCAAAAGAAATTTCTGATTACGGTGCTCATAATCAAAGAGCGCTTGTGTCCGTAAAAGTTAAGTATGATGACGATGCTCACATCTGGATAGAAGATTTGATTCAGATGATAGAAAGCTCATCATCTTGCGGGCTTTATTCTCTGCTCAAAAGAGAGGATGAAAAATATGTAACCGAGCACGCTTATGATAATCCAAAGTTTGTTGAAGATGTTTTACGAGATGTTGTTCTTTCGCTTAGAAATAACCCTGTTGTTGACAGGTTTACAGTTGAGTGTGAATCAATAGAAAGTATTCACAATCATTCTGCGTGGGCGTATCAACAAGAGGGGTAATTATTATTCTACAGAATCAATAATTCCGCCGCCTACAACATCATCACCGCTATAAAATACGACAGATTGTCCAATTGCAATAGATTTTTGATACTCATCAAATTCTACCTTAACGGTATCTTCATCAACTGGAATAAGAGTCGCTTCTGTTGGTTGTTGTGTTGAACGTATTTTTGCTGTTATTTTCATTGGTTCTGTCAGTTTTTCTATTGATATCCAGTTGAGCTCTACTGCCTTTAGAGATTTTTTGAAGGTTTTGTCTTTGTATCCTACTACAACTTCGTTGGTATCTTTTCTCAATTCTAAAACGTATAGTGGCTCAGGTGCCGATATACAGAGACCTTTTCTTTGCCCTATGGTGTAGTTCCAAATTCCGTTATGTTCCCCAAGAACCTTGCCATCAAGGGTTACAATATTACCCTTTTTTACTTCTATGCCTAATAGCTCATTGTAATCTCCTTCATAAAAATCCTGGCTGTCAGGTTTGTCTGAAACATCTAAGCCACCTTTTCTTGCTATTTCACGAATTTCATCTTTTGTATATTCGCCAAGTGGTAAATATATGTTCTTAAGTTGGTCTTGTTTAAGTTTATACAAGAAATATGACTGATCTTTTTTAGGGTTCTTTGCACGTTTAAGAATAAATCTTCCGTCACGTTCTTCAATTCTTGCATAGTGACCTGTCGCAAATTTATCAAAGTCTATTCCGTTTTGTTTTGCAAGAAACGGTAATACCCCGAATTTTACAAGTGCATTACATCTGATACAAGGATTAGGCGTTCTGCCTGATAAATATTCTTCCTTAAAGTTATCAAGAACGATTTGTTCATACTCGTCAGCGCACTTAAATACGTGGTATGGAATCCCTATTTGTTCTGCTATTTTTCTTGCAGCTTCAATATCTTCTTTCTCGTCGGGTCCATAACATGCACCGTGAGTACATGTACTTTTTTCTTTCATAACACTGAGATTTAAATCAGTGCGTTCACGCCATATAGACATTGTCGCACCAATGACTTCGTGTCCCTGTTCTTTTAATAATAGTGCCGTGACTGAAGAATCGACACCACCTGATAGCCCTACCAATATTTTCATGTTTACCTCGCATTTTTATATAGAATAACATAAACATTTCTTCATATTAACCATGCAGGCGTTGACAATGTTCCTGGTTTGAGCTTTTATAAAGAAAACGGATAGGAAAACTATGATAAACAAAATCAATACAAACGCATCATGTTGTTGCTGTAAGTTCAAAGGAGGAACTTACTAGTTTTGTAGTGCAGATTTTGTAATATAAATATAGAAAAATAAGTTCCTTATATTTGTGTAGGAGCTTATTTTTTTTATGGAGATTTTTATGAACACTGATAATTTAAAGATAAATGCATTTAATCAAAACAAAACAGGATATAATAAATCACTGTCCTATAAAGGGGTGCTTGACGGTGTTATTACAAACGGATTAAGAACGTTAAATACAAATCCGATGGCTAACGCAGTCGGAATTGATTTGTTTGCAATGGTCGGTCCAAGAACGTACGTTGACACAAAAGAACGCAATAAATATGCAGGGGCTGAAACCTTCTTCAGAGAATTTACTGGTACTCTGATTGTCTGCCTTTCTGCAAGTTATCTGGCAAAAGGAATTGCTCATCTTGCAAACAAAATAATCAAACCGGATACACTAATCAATCCTAACTCGTGGCTTTCAAAAAGCAGTATAGATCTGTTGGAAGAAAGCTGGAATACTTCAAGAAACACTTCCGGTTATGTTGACAATGTGTTAAACGGTGTTTCAGGTGTTGATGGGAAACAGGTTAACAAGTATCAAAATATCGATTGGGAAAATGTAAATTGGGTAGATGAAAAAAGCTGGGATAAAATTTCTTGGGATAACCCTGAATATAAAAGCGTTCATCACCGTTTAAAAACAAAAGAGTCTGTAACGTCATTGATAACTAAAATTATTGAAGATAAAGATATAACTAAAAAAGACAGAAAAAATCTTTTAACAATAGCAAGCAGCAGAGTTGTAAATGCACTTGGTGTAGAAACAAATGTAAGTGTGAAACTGAATGACAAAAAACTTGAAACAAGTGTACCAAACCTTTTGAGAGATGTCGTTGATATGGGTAAGGATGTATTTAAAAACACCGGCGTTGAAAACTCAAAAGCGATAAATAAGTTACATAAAATAAACGGCATAAAGTCATTGGGTGCACTAGCCGTCGCCTCAACGTTAGGGCTTACTAATCAGTATATTAACAGAAAAATTACTGAAAAACGTACTGGTACTAAAGGGTTCGTCGGAGATACAAATTATACCTCTAACGTAACAAATAAAACTTCTAACAAAGATAACAGTATAGCGTTGCTTGTTGAAAAATTTGTAATGAGTGCAGGCATGGCAGCGATGGCGCTTGGTGTTATGAGAGTTAAATCACCGAAAGATTTTATGAAAAAGCTAGAGTTTACAGGCCCTGTAACGAGTGGTAATGCAATAAAGACAGTTTATGCTTCAACTTTGATTGGTCGATTTATGGCATCAGACAGCCAGGATGAACTTCGAGAAACTTCAACGCGTGACTATTTAGGTTTCCTAAACTGGCTGGTATTTGGCGGATTTGCTGCAAAGGGTGCTGCTAATCTGCTTGACCCAAAACGCAAAAACTTATTTAATCAGCATAAAGAGGGTAAAGGTATTCGCTACTGGTTAAATGATTTATCTTTAAAATCACATAATGAGATTGCATCAAAAGGTACAAATTTTGCAAAGAAAAATATGTGGAAACTTAATATTGCTCAGGGGGCAGGGTTGTTGTATTCAACAGTTGCTCTTGGGGTTCTGTTGCCAAAGTTGAACATATTTATTACTAACAGAAAACAAAAAACAATGCACAATAAACCTGAAAATATAAATTCTTCAACTAATATTTTCGAAAAAAATAAGGACAATAAATATGAATCTTTTAACAGGTTTAAGCAGGTTGCAAAATCTCTTTAATATAGTTATAAATCAGGTTTGCGATTGTGCTGTGTCCTTCTTTTGTGTAGTGCAAACCGTCTTCTTTTGAGACAGAAATATAATCGTTTGGATTGATATAGTGACCGGAAAACTGTTCAGCCACATTCTTGTATAAGTTTGGCAGAAGTTTTGATGTGTTTACTGAAATTTCATCAAACTGAAAAGAAAAGTACCCGTTAAGAACATCAGTGTTGAGTACTGGAGGAGAAATGAGTATAAATTCTGCTCCGCTTTCTTTTACTGATAAAACCATTGATTTTAATCCTTGAGAGATATCTTCTATTTGCGGTCTGTAGGATTTTTGTAAATCATTGATACCTAAAGCAAGTATCACTATATCAGGGTTGTTTTTTAGATATTGCGGTAAAACTTTATATCCGGTAAATTCAGCTCCGAAAATGCTGTCAATAAATCCATTTCTGTTATTGCAGCCTGCTTCGATTATCTTATAATCATTTGCGAATTTTTGTTTTAATATCCCTGTCCAGCGAATGTCTTCATCATATCTTTCTCCGCTGACAGGTATATAACCGTATGTGTTGCTGTCTCCGAAACATAATATTTTTTTCATATTTGTATTATAGCACGATTTGTTTTTGTTATTTCTCTGTAAGGCTTGTCTAACATTTATTTCGCTTGAAATTCAAATTTGCTCATTATATAATTATATTTCAGATATGTGTTTGATAAGAAAAGGAGTTTTATAATGATTGACAAAAAATTAGAAGCAGCATTTAACGATCAGATTAATAAAGAATTTTATTCTGCATATTTGTATCTGGCAATGAAAACATATTTCGAAGAGTTGAATTTGCAAGGTTTTGTAAATTGGTTTGACGTGCAGGTTCAAGAAGAAAGAGCACATGGTATGGGAATGTATGATTATGTTCACGAACGTGGTGGTAAAGTCGAATTAGGTGCAATTGATAAACCTGTTGTCGAAGGTTCAACCCCGGTTGAAGTTTTTGAACACGTATTAAGACATGAAGAATATGTTACATCAAGAATTAATGCATTGATGGATGTTGCTGAAGAAGTTAAAGACAGAGCAGCAATTTCTTTCCTCAGCTGGTATTTGAAAGAACAGGTTGAAGAAGAAGCTAATGTTGGCGGTCTTTTACAAACTTTGAAGTTAATTGGCGATGATAAGAAAGCATTACTCTTATTAGATAAAGATTTAAGTACAAGAGTATTTAATCCTCCTGTAATCGGTTAGTGTAGTAGTGGCAATATTAGTATAGGAAAGGGAATTTAAAAATGGCAAAATTTGTGTGTACAGTATGTGGTTGGTCAACAGAAGCTGATAGTCAGCCTGATGTTTGTCCTGTTTGTGGCGCAAAAACATTCAATAAGGTAGAAGCCGGCGGTGCAAAAGTTTATGCTTGTGAACATAAAGTAGGCGACGGTGTTGTGGATGATGCTGAAATCATGGAAGGCTTAAGAGCTCATTTTAACGGCGAATGTTCAGAAGTAGGTATGTATCTTGCAATGTCAAGAGTTGCTGAAAGAGAAGGCTATCCTGAAATTGCAGAAGCTTATAAGAGATATGCATTTGAAGAAGCTGAACATGCGGCTAAGTTTGCTGAGTTGTTGGGTGAAGTTATTACTGATTCAACAAAGAAAAATCTTGAACTCAGAGCTGAGGCTGAACACGGTGCTTGCGAGGGTAAGTTGGCAATTGCAAGACGTGCTAAAGAACTGGGTTATGATGCAATTCATGATACAGTACACGAAATGGCTAAAGATGAAGCTCGTCACGGCAAAGGCTTTGATGGCTTGTTAAAAAGATACTTCGGTTAATAAGAGTATCAAAACGTTTATATTTAAGGACGTTAGAATTTATTATACTAACGTCCTTTTATCTAAGAAGGTTTGTTATGAAAAATGTAGCACTTATATTAGCATCGGGGACCGGCTCAAGGTGTGGTCTGGATTTCCCAAAACAGTTCGCAGAGGTTAATGGTAAATGTATTCTGCAATATACTGTTGATAAATTTCAGAATAATGAAAATATTGATGAAATATACCTTGTTACGAATTCGGAATACGTAGAAAAAGTAAAAGAGCTTACCAGGGAATATTCAAAAGTCTTAAATGTTGTTGCTGGTGGTCTAACGAGAAAAGACAGTTCATATAACGGTATATATTCGATTCCATATGATGAATGTAATGTTCTTATCCACGATGGTGTAAGACCTCTCGTAACTGATGAAATAATTAATAATTGCATAAATGAGTTAGAAACTAAATATGCCGTATGTGTTGCAATTGATTCTACTGATACGATATACGTTACATCTGATGATTGCAAAATTATAGACGTTCCGAAACGTTCCGCATTAAGGCGTGCACAAACACCACAGTGCTTTAAGCTTTCTTTGATTAAAAAGGCTCATGACCTTGCTAAAAATGATAAAGACTGTTTCGTGACTGATGATTGTGGTTTAATTATGCATTATAATCTGGCTGATGTATACACAACAAACGGTTCGGAAAGTAATATCAAAATAACTTATCCGAATGATATAGAGTTTTTCAAACAGTCCTTATAGATAACTTATGCCTTTTTTGCGGCTTTTTCGTCAGCCTCTCTTGCATTCACTGTTGTAATACTACTATCTGCAACTGCACCAAGCGCAGTGGTAATGGCTGTAATGCCTGCGCCCCAAAGTGCCAATGTTTTTTTGAAGCCTTTGACAATTGATTTGGTTCTGTCAGAAACATTGTTTTCCGGTGGGATAATTTTGCCGTCTTCTCCACGTTTAACTACCTTTGGAGCAATATCATTCAGTCTTTTCCCTCTGATATGAAAACCTTCGATTAAATTTTTCTTTCCTGAAATTGTTTTCAAAGCACTCATCTGAGAATGCATAAGACCTGCGGCAATCAATACACCTGCTGCGAAACCTCCCAGTTTAGCCGTGTTTGATTTTTCATAAGTATTGCCTTTGTCTGTTGTTAATGTTTTACCGGTAAATGATGCAGGAACACTGCTAATCGGTTGTATACTCATAACTATTACTCCTTCAGTCCACATATAAATAATACACAAAATAAATAATTTTGCCAACATGTGAAGAAATATAACTTTACTTACTGTGAAAAATTTAATTAACTTTTGTAAAATTCATATTTTAAGAAGTGTAACAATTTTATCATTTTTACCCTATTTTTTGTAAATATTTGTAACGAAATTCGTAAAATTTGGTTTAAAACTTATCGTTATCCTGAAGTGTCATTTGAAGGGTGTGTTTAACCTTAAAATGCGCATTATTATTGATTTTTACCCATATATTAACGTTTGTAACAATATCGACGTTTTCGTTAAAGATTACGTCTATTAATGACGTAGATATAAACGTAATTACAATCGCCAATTATGGCAAAACCCAGGGAAAAGAAAAGGAAACAAGCAAGACAATGGGAATG
>JAILHQ010000002.1 GCA_024695725.1 Cyanobacteria bacterium RUI128
AACTCGTCATAATTTTTCACCTGATAAACACAATCAAGATGGTCATACAGTGAAACCCCTGCCAATATAACAGGCTTGCCCCAATATGTAGCTTCAACCCCCATTGTTGAGCAAAATACCAAAGTTTTATCACACGCATCCATTAATGCGTATGTATCAACCTCATCTGTCGGAGGAATTATTGTCATACATTTTGGATTTGTGTCTGCAATTTCCCTGATTTCTTTTATTTGTGTCGTATTCAAATGAGAAAGATGTGGATGAACCCTTAAATAAAAATGTTTGGTATTATCATTTTCATATTTTTTTATTATTTCCCTCAAAATATTGTTATCATTTGAATCTATTGGATTTTTATACTCATCAAATATTGTTACTTCATCAAGTGATGTATTATATATAACTATATTCTCTTTTGACGGATCAAAGTCTGCAGGCAATAACCCCTCCTGCTGATTTTTAGTAAAGGAACGCCAGTTCTTCTCTACCCTGTTCCTTCTGTTTTCTGCCCAGTCTTTAACTATTTTTTCTTTTTTCGAAAAATCTGATTCACTGTCCCAGGTTTCCTGAATTTCTTTTTGGGTAACACCAAAATCATGAATATACGCATTCTTTCTCAGCGAATATCTTGTATAATCAGCACCTGATTCGTATATATAGAAATCAATCTTGTGTTTCTTAGCAAAAGCAACACCCGTATTAAATTCATAATAACGTCCGTTGAACAAATATATTTCATCAATTTTTATTTTTTTTATCAGTTCTTCAAGATTTTTGAGAATAATATATGAATTTCTCAGTAATTTATGAATCATAAACATATGGTCTTCAGGGTTATACTCATAATCACGTGTATATGTCATTACTGTGGATGCAACACCAAAGCCGACGTTCATATCATCTATGCAGAAATGCTTTATTTCATCAATTGTCTTAAACTGAGGAAACTCAGGCACATCATAAGGTTTAAGAACAAACCTGTTTTTGGGAGGAACCTTCATCATTTTCATCCCCTCACGGTACCCTCTTTTGCACTTTTTGCAGTAATTCCATTCAAGATTAAAGATTTGCTTTCTCACATGATTACAGCAATATTTGTCAAAAATACCGTCACAGGTAATTGAATAAATCTCATCACCATTTTTTATACATTTGTCCATAAGTTCAAGGCTTGTTTCAAAAAATGGGTGTTTTGAACAGTCAAAATTCAAAAATAAAATCTTCTTTACTTTTTTATGCATAATTATCCCCAATGACAATATAAAAAATACAACCTTTTCTTTAAAATGTTGTATTAATTTTAGCATAAACATATAATTATAGCGAAAACTTGATGTATATATTAAAAACACACGAATAAGAAGTAATATTTACCCCCCACCAAACATTACTGATGTTTTGCAAAACTTACATCAACAGGTATCTTTTTATAAAAATTATAAATCGTTTTCAGATATTCGTCCGGGTTGTTCGGAGCATAGAACTCTGTATCTTCAAACTGCATTTTTTTCAGTGGGAAAATATCCGATTTTCTTCTTATACCCTTCATTGTATAGAAATAAAAATCAAAATTATCTATCCCTGCCTGTATTGAGTTGCTCTCTTTGACAATATCTTCGTTCTTTTCTATTTCCCTGTTATAAAACTCAAACTTTTCACCGAAGGTTTCATACTTAACTACTTCATTCTTTATTGAGTCTACATAGTTTTGCAGGGTTATTATATTGTGATTATCGTTATAATAATCAAGCGCAAAGAAATCGCAGTTCAGAATGCGCCCGCCAGACTTTTTGAAACATTTCATTGATGTTGCACGTCTGAGGCAAACAATTTTATCAGGATTCTTCTGTAATTGCTCTTCAATTCTGCGTACAAAATGATAGTCGGACCAATCAGCAGTATCAACCCAGACATATTTACCATTACCTGAACTTTCAAAATACTTCTGAAGTTTCTGATAATCTTCCCTCATAAGTGAGAAGTCAACATCATCATCCCACGGAATAAATCCTTTATGACGTACAGCCCCTAATAAAGTCCCGTCATCCATAAACGGTTTAAGACCGGTATTTTTCTCAACATCATCCAATATCTCTTTGCAAAAATCTAACTCTGCAAGCTGTATTTCTCTAATCTTGCCTGTTGCTTTTGGCAGTTCAAATACGTTTACCCCCTTAACAATAGCACCCATTTTTTCCAGATCCTTAAGGTACATCTTAGGTGACGGCTTTGATATTTTACTCTTCTTTTCAAACTCTTTTATCGTTTCAGATATATCCTGAGAAATACAAGGCTTGAGATAATTCAGAAAAGATACAAAATCTCTGTAATATTCCCCTCTTGCATGACTGCTCTTAAAGAACAAAAATCGTTTTGTGAAAATTCTGTTTTTATCAATTGATTTTGAAAAAAATATGTTTGATTTTCTTTTAATATCAGCATTATCTGTTAAATTCATTTACTTCTCCAATACAACTTTTTTGAAAAAAGATTTTATATCCTCTTTTGATAACTGAACAGGGTTGTTTGAAAGTCTTTCAACGTTCACATTATCAACAATTGAATCAATATCAGTAATATTTAGTTTATCAAAATCAGATTCTAATTCAATATCAGAGAACAATTTACCAAAATAAGCAAACGGATCTGATGTAACCATATCCTTAAGTTCATTAAACTTACCTGATTTCAGATTTATGTCAAACAACTGAGCTATTGTAAGAGCGACAGCGTGACCGTGAGGAATACCGTAATCTGACGTAATTTTGTAAGAAATTGCATGAGATGCGGTTGTTCTGGATATGTTTATAGCCATGCCTGCCAAATGTGATGCGAGCGACATTTTTTCCGCTGTTTCACTGTCATTTGAATTAACATAGTCAACAATATTGTCTTTGCATAACTCTATTGCACGAGTAGCATACTCTCTGCTTTCTGGAGTTGCTTTGACTGCCCAGAAGCTTTCTATTGCCTGACAATATGCATCCATTGCCGTACTTGCTTTCAGGTACTTAGGATTATTTTCACAGAACCTGCTGTCAACAATTGCATAATCAGGCAGAATTGATCTTTCATCAAGCGATGTTTTAACCCCGCCAACATACAGAACCGCAAATTGGGTAGATTCTGCACCTGTACCGCACGTAGTCGGAATTGCAGCTAATTTTAAATTTACCCCTGAATAATATCTGTACGCTTTTGCGAAATCAATAACACTTCCGCCCCCGACTGCTAATATCATATCGTACTTAGTTCCGAGCTTTTTCAGTGCAATATCTACTTCCTCTTTTTTAGGGTTTGTAGAAAAATCACTGTAATAAGTAACCTTAACACCCTTAAGCTGAGGTTCGATAAATAATTTTACAGACTCAAATGATTTTTTACCCCTGAAAACAAGCACTTTTTTTGCAGAGTTTTCACTCAGAACTTTTGATAAATTTTCTATCGCGCCTTTATGACAAAACTCAACCTGATTAAGGTTTTCCATAAACAACTTCTTGTTTTCCCAAGGTTTTTCTTTTGGTCTTCCCAAATCCGCCCTTGCACCGCATTTTACTTTTATTTCAAGTAGTGCAGTTCCTTCATAGTTAATAAATTTAGGCAGAACCTTTAAAAGTTCTTTCTTTGAACCTACACTCCACGCTTTTTTATAACCCGAGTTCAGAGTAAGTTCTTTTACATTAACCCCTGTTGAGCCGATTGTAGTAGGCTGAGAACCGACAGAATCGTGAGCCTCATTGTTAAACACAATGTGCTTAAAGTTCTTTAAACCTTTTGAAGCATTAACGACCAGTGCACCTGTGTGCATAAGCAAAGCGCCGTCACCGTCGAAACAATATATTTTTCTGTCAGGCTTATCAAGAGCTATACCCAGTGCAATAGAACTTGAATGTCCCATTGAACCGACTGTCAGGAAGTCCTGTTTGTGTCCCTGACCGAGTCTTTCTCTTGTTTCATAAACTTCTCTTGAAATATGACCTGTTGTCGAAACAATAACATCCGCACTTGTAAGTGATTTTAATACTGTTTCAATAGCATCTTCACGTCCTAATTCGTAAGGAGTTTTTGTCTTATTTATAAGTTTGTAATCATCGAACAGACCTTTTCTGACAATAAATGCAAACGGGCATTTTGTTTCTTTCATATAGGCAAACGCATTTTCTATCAAAGGTTTAGCCTCTTCAAAACTTTCAGGTAATATTTCATATTTTATCCCCATAACCTCTAAGAGATTATTGGTAACTTTCCCCTGCTTAACGTGCTGAGGCTCATCCTTTTTACCCGGTTCCCCGCGCCATCCGATAAGCATCATAAGAGGAATATTATAAACTTCTTCATCTGTCAGCGATAAGAGCGGATTTACACAGTTACCTATCCCGGAATTTTGCATATAGACAAGAGCCGGCCTGCCTGTTGCAAGGTAGTGTCCCGATGCAAGTGCTATTGCATTACCTTCGTTAGCTGTAATTGTGTGATTTTTTGCGTTATCTGTAACATAGGCACAAAAGTTCTTGAGCAAACTGTCAGGCACTCCGCAAAAACAATCAACTCCGTTATCTTCCAATATTTTATAAAAATCTTCTACTTTCATAATTTTCCTCTTTTATTATTTGTGCGTAAAGCATTACACCTTACTATTCTATTTTTTTGTTGGGTGCCCAACCTGCATTTCAATTCTCATTGTCCTACAGCCTTAATGCCCTGGTGCCTTTTATTATATTTACCCCTTTATTCTTATTTTGCACCCGGGATAAGAGTAATGACGTCTTTTATCTTCATACAATACTCATCTGATGCTTCTTTACATCTGTGATTTCTGAGTATGGTTTCCGCAGTTGTAACCATTGCAGGATAAGCTGCTCTGAGAAGATGGTTTGCATAAATAACAACGTTGATATTGTTTTCAGCAAGTTCTTCTTCTGTTACCTGATTGTATGAAGACGGAACAACTACTAACGGTTTTCTGTTAGGTAATTCATTGTAACGTCTAGCGAATTCTTTAATTTCAGTAAATTCTTTTTGACGTGAGTGAATCATAATACCGTCAGCACCTGCTTCTAAGTAGGTTTTAGCACGTTCAATTGCATCATCCATACCCTGTTCGAGAATAAGAGATTCAATTCTTGCAAAAATCATAAAGTATGGTGTAACCTGAGCCTGTTTACCTGCTCTGATTTTTTCAGCAAATGCATCTTTATCGTCCTGAGTCTGCTCAACTTCTGTTCCGAATAAAGAATTCTTCTTCAAACCTGTTTTATCTTCGATAATAATAGCTGAAACGCCTTCACGTTCAAGTGCTCTAACCGTAAACACAAAGTGTTCGGAAGGGCCGCCGTTATCGCCGTCATAGATAATAGGTTTTGTTGTAACATCTAAAATATCCTGCATACCCTGTAATCTTGTAGTTGTATCAAGATATCCGATATCAGGTTTACCTTTTGCTGCGGACTGGGTTAAAGAAGAAATCCAGATTCCGTCAAATTCATCCATTTTACCGTTATTGTCAACGTATGTGTTTTCAACAATAAGCCCTGAAAGACCGTTGTGAGCTTCACAAATACGGACAATGTCTTTATTTTCGATAAGTCTTTTAAGTCTTCTGCATCTAATTTCAGGTGTTGTACCGATTTCCTTCAGCACCTTGTTTAACTGAGTAGAAGAAATACCCTGAGTATAAGGGATATCGATAACCTTACCGCCCCACTCAGACATTACATCGATAATGTGTTGTCTTGTAGAAGCCTGAATACCTGTTTTCCAGTCATCACCGTGTAATACGTAATCAGGTTTAATCTTAAGCAGATTTGGAACGTAGTCAAGTGTTTCCTGTGGTATAACAGAAGTAACACCTTTAACGTTTTCTACAACAACTTTTCTTTGCTCCCAACTCATATATGGAAGTCTTTTGTAGCTTGCAATAGCTTTATCAGTAAGCAAACCAACAATAAGTTCTCCCCCGCCTTTTTCGTCAAGAAGTTTTCTTGCCTGTTCTATAATGTTTAAATGACCAGGGTGCAACAAATCAGCACTCATACCGATATAAATCTTTGTCATAATTTACTCCTTATTTATTATTTCCCTAATTTTACTTATTTCGCTGTCATTGAGGGTTATCAATGCGGTATGTCCTACCCCGATTTTTTCGGGATATGCCATATAGTTCCCGTACAGACTGGTTAGAAAACTATCCGTATTATTTGGACATTTGACCGTTACACCCTCAAAATCTATATCCTTCAACGGATATATAGTATCGTATGCGTAGAACCAATTTCTCGGGAACCCGCAAAATTCAAGACCTCTGACGACATAGTCTTTGTCTTCGGAAGCTCCGAGTACATTTCTTCTGAGCTCTTTATATGCATTTATGAGAGCCTCGGTTGACGCATTTTTATATTCTTTTTTCAGTTTTTTGCAAAGCTTTTTTATGTCAGACGTTTTTGATACGGGATCTTTATCTAAAACATCTTTTGAACAATAATCGAAAGGGAAGATATCAACAAAAGCATACTCTGTCTTTTTATGCTTAATCTTTATGATTAGACTGCTGTTTTTATCCCTGTAATATTCGGCATAAATATCTTTGTTTGATGTTTGAGAGTTGAAAACATCAATTATTTTTTCGTAGTCATCACGAAGCATTCCCACATCAATATCATCATCCCACGGAATATAGCCTTTATGTCTTATTGCACCGAGAGTTGAACCGTAATCAATCCAGTATTCAAGATTATTCTTTTTACAGACGAAATCAAATTCCTTTAATAACTCAAGATTTGCCATCTGAATATCTCTCAACTGACCCGTAGCATGGGGAACTTCGGTTATCGGGATATTATTCTTTTTGTAATAAAAAACAGGGCTGTTTTTCTTCTTTTGGGCATATTCTGATTTGGGGAACTTTATCTTAAGCCCAAAAACACGCAGGATATGGTGTGTTTCGCCATAATCTTTTATTGAAAAAATGTTTTGAAGGAACTCCCCGATTTTCATTAATATCCTTTAACAACATCTAAATATTATACACAAACGTATAAATATATTTATAACTAAACATTACCTACTAAGAATAGCATAAACAAAGAATTTTATACACTCATGTTAAGAAAAATTTAATAATATACGCACACGTACAATTAAGACAAACAGCACACCATAAGGTGTGCTGTGAGCTGTCAACCGGTAAATCTTTATTTTCGCTTAATATCCGAACTACGGTCAAGCGTTTCCTGGAGCTGTTTTTGGGCTGCTTTCGGAGGTTTTATTGAAGAACCTCCACCAATACAACCGCCATCACAGCACATAACCTCTACAAGGTTACACCCCGGACACTTTTTATCTTTTGCGAATTTCTTAAGCTGTTTTATTGAGTCTTTGTTGATACCGTCAACAATGAACGGTTTTGCAGAGTCTTTATCCTTAAGCACTGATACAACAGCATCAGAAACTCCGCCAACGACTCCAAAATTACGCGCCTGTTTTGAGCTTTCAACTTCATATCTGTCTTCTACACACTGTGCCGGAACAACACCTCGACCTGTAAACAAGGCACCTAATTCTCTGTAATTTAGCAGATAATCAACATTTTCGTTATTCATTACTTCTTTACGCTTAGCGACACACGGGCTTATAAATACTGCCACGTGTTCAGGATATTTTTCCTTTGCAATAAGCGAAGTATAGTACAGCGGTGTACCCGTTGTTGATTTGAACGGCTGAATGTTTTTAAGCGCGTTCGCCGACAAATTATTATACCCTGCACAGCAAGAAGTTGTCATAAACGGCTCGCCCTTTTCCATACGTTCTTCAAACTCTTTAGCCTCGTTTTGTGTAGTTATATCTGCGCCCTGCGCAACTTCTATTACCTCGTCAAAACCGACTTTCTTAAGCGCTGTTTTCAACTTATAGATATTACAGTCAAACTGTCCTGCAATAGACGGTGCAATCAGAGCAACAGTCTTTTTATCCTTTGCCTTGATATTCTTCATAACATCAACTATCTGGCTCTTTTCATGGATAGCACCAAACGGACAAGATGCAACACACTTACCGCAGGTGATACAAGAATCAAAATCAATTCTTGTAATGTTATCACTGTTCTTGCTTATTGCACCCATAGGGCAGGCATCTTCACATGGAACGGCAAGTTTAACGATAGCGTTATAAGGACAAGCCTTCATACACATCTTACAGTTTTTACATTTAGAACCATCAATTTTTGAACGACCGTTAACAATGGATATTGCCCCAAATTTACAGGCATTTTGACAGGCTCTTGCGACGCACCCCTGACATAAATCTGTCACATAAATACGACTTGGAACGCAACCTACACAAGCTCCGTCTAAAACCGTCAACGGATCTTTTTCAGGCTCCTTTCTCTCTAATGCTTCTTTGGCATAAGTAGATAACAGCTTTGATTCGACATCCTCTTCAAGAGAAAAACCCAAACCTGCTTTCACGCGCTCTTTCAAAATAGCACGTTCTTTATATATACAACATCTGTAAGGTACTTCAGCACCTTTAGGACGCATATCATAAGGTATTAACCTTGCATTTTCTTCAAAATCATCAGAGAAAAATGCCTTTACAATTCTTTCCAATATTTCAGTTTTTAAACCGACTGCTTCAGTATTACTCATAATATCTCCTATACCCTACCATTATATCAAAAATAAATTTTGGGTATCAGAGTTTTTTATTATGCATTCTGAACTATATCTATGCCTGCGTTTTGGTAGATTGCAATAAGTTCTTCCACGCCTTCCACATTCTGCTGAATAGCATCAAAGGCACCTGCGTATCCTTTTCCTGCAAGCCAGGTCACAACTTCAGACGCAATAGCTTCAAGTGTCGAATTTATATCGAGTTGGGAATATACCTTTCCGTTCTTTGCATAAATCGAATCAATATAACCATAGCCCTGACCAAGAGCAGAATCCACGCCAAAATAGTCTGCTAAAATAACCACACCGTTTGTACTGCCTGATATCATATTTTGGAAACCTGTCAGGGTTTTAATATATGAATTGTTGAACAAGATTAAATCATTATTTTGGCTTATGTTTCCGTCAGGGGTAACATCAAAGAACAGGCTGACTGCATTTTTAGTCGAATTGATGTATAAAGAATCGTTATCAGCCTGAGTTGAAGTATCGCTGATTGTTAAATGAGTCTTTTTGCCAAAAGTGCTGACAGTGTATGTATCACTGCCCTCGGTAGAGAAATAGTAATCTTTTCCGCCGGTGAAAGTTATTGAGTCATTCCCTCCATACATAAATACAATGTCGGCATATTTGCTTGTTGTGATTATGTTATCGTTATCGCCCATTGAATAGAGAATATTGTTCCCTTTTGAGGTAGCAACTTTTATCTTACCTTCTGCGCCAGTGGCAAGAAATCTGTACTTTGTTATTACACCTGCTTCATTTTCATCAACGATATAAGCAGTCTGACATTTATTTTTTTCTGAGTTATAAAAGTCTGAATAATCAATATAGTTTAAATCATCATAACCCAGTAAAAGTGATGAATTTTCTATTTCATAATTTAAATCTGTTGCAACAATATCGTCAAAATGGAAGGTTACACTCCCTGAAACCGATGCAACTGTATCCTTACCTGATGCACCATCAAAATATACGTGGTCTTTCCCTGCACCGCAATCTATGGTATCATTGCCTGCACCGCCATATATATAATCGTTTCCGGCACCGCCATAAATCTCGTCAGCACCGTCTTCACCATATAGCGTATCATTTCCTGAGTCACCATTTATTACATCGTTATCAGCGCCACCATATATTTTATCATTACCCGAACCGCCATGGATTTCGTCGATACCATCGTCTCCGTATATAGTATCTTTGCCTGAATCACCATAGATTAAATCATTTCCGGCACCGCCGTATATTAAATCATTTCCTGCGCCGCCATGAATTTTGTCAATACCTGCGTCACCATATATTGTATCTTTGCCTGAATCACCATAGATTAAATCATTTCCGGCACCGCCATATATTTTATCATTACCGCTTCCGCCGGAGATTTCGTCATCATCATCGTTACCCTCAATGGTATCATTTCCCGCGCCGCCTAATATATAATCTTCACCATTACCGCCATATATGGTATCGTTTCCTTTCCCTCCATAAAGACCGTCATTTCCGTCATTACCGTACAAAATATCGTTACCGCCTTTGCCGTATATCATATTATTTCCGGTATTGCCTTGTATAATATTTGCGGCGTTAGAACCCGTTGCAGTTGTATTGTTATGATAAGATTTTTGGGCATCTTCAACCACTGTACAGAAGAAACCGAGTTTCTTATCACCATTGTTGACATTGTAATAGGACACTCTTTTTAATTCATCAACACTTATAAATCTTGTCATCCAAACCCCTGAATCCTGAATATAAAAACCAACAAGATTATCTGCATCATCATATACTACACCTGAAACCAATATGGCATGATTAAAACTCGGATCATCAGTATCGCCATAACTTAGCACCTGAGAATCAACTGCAATAATAGCCGCACCTCCGTTTTTTATAAGAGTTGCAAGTCCATCAACAGATAAAGGAAGCGGTTTTGTCTTTTCCTCATCTTCAAAGTAGTCATTATCCTCCTCTGGATCACTGCTCCAGATTTTCGCATCCATATCATAATAGTTCAATATTCTTTTTAAACTGGTCAAACTTGTTGCGCCGTCATTTTTATCTAATATGCCGTCACCATTTTCATCTTCACAGAAATCATGATCAATACCCCATTCCGTAAAGGCCGTTTCGGTAGTGTTCTGATTAGCTATCGTTTTTTTACCAGCCATAACAAGAATATTAAGACAGCATTCCATACCGCAGTTATTGTATTGCTGTCTGTTATCAAACACCAACTTGTGAGGGGCTCCGTACACCTTATAAACTTTTGATTCATCCTCTGTCGGGATACCCGTATCTATCGGGGTTGCACCCGCACCGCTTAGTTGCGTGTAGGTCGTGTTTTTAGCGGCATCAGTGTTAATCTGTTTTCCGGTAACTTCTATTGGGTCATCATATTCGAGAAGAGTAATGTTTTTATATTTTGAGGTAGCAGAAACTGAGGCAATGCTCATAAGTGTATTGCCTTCAACATAATAATTAAAAGTAGTATTTCTGGTAGATGTCGGCCATTTAGCCATACGCTCTATCCTCGGTAGTAACTCGCCTCACATATAATGCACAACAT
>JAILHQ010000026.1 GCA_024695725.1 Cyanobacteria bacterium RUI128
ATATAAGAAATATGAGATTAGATAAATTTTTGAAAGTTTCAAGACTTGTAAAACGGAGAACTGTTGCAAACAGTATCTCTGATTTAGGAAGGGTTTTTGTCAACGGTAATATTGCAAAACCAGCGAAACAACTAAAAGTCGGAGATACAATCTCTATTGAATATGCCAATAAAACAATTACAGCGAAGGTACTTGAAATTCCTACAGGAAATGTTCCCGTTCAGCTTGCATCAACGCTGTATGAAATAATAAACGAATAGAAAAAGAGGCTGACCTTCTTTACAGCCTCTTTTGTTAGATGGAATAGCTCTCACCATCTCTTTCATATATGTATTATGTTAGAAAGTTTCTGTTGATTTGAAACCCGAGCCTGTCGTTAAGGACGTACGACAGGCACAGGGAAGCCCTGTCAGAGAGAGTATGTTATTTTTTCTTTGGGGCTGATTTTTGATTTTTGGCTTTTTCCTTTGCCATGTTTTTTCTCGCATCTGCCTTAATCTTATCAAGCTCTTTTTTCTGCTTTGATGTCAGAATTGCCTCAAAATCACGTTCATTCTTGAGTCTTAAATCACGAGCCTGCTTGTTAAGAGCATCTATTTGAGCATTAATCTTTTCAATTTGTTCAAGTTTTACCTGAGTTTTTATATCCTTACTTCTTTTTATTAATTCTTTTTGTTCGTATTTTGTACGGATGGCATTCATAATAGGTTCCATTTGTTCTCTGCCTTCCATTCTCAACTGTTTAGCTTTAGCCTTTTGTTCATCAGTTAATTTAAGTTTTTGTTCCATATTAACTTTTGGCGGGTGTTGATTTGGACAAGGCTTGTGCATTCCGCAAGGAGGACCGAATGGAGGGCATCCCTGCGGGCCGCATTCAGGACATCCCTGTGGACCTGCCCAAGCCATTGTTGTTGCACCTAATGTTAATAATGTTGCTAATAATAGTGTCTTTTTCATATCGTTTTCCTTTCAAGTTGATTTTATTTGTATCTTATCTGGTTCTAAAATTTTTGTTGTAAGCTCTTCTACTAACATTTCTGTTGTTATGAGCTCTGTAGTTTTTCATATTGTGGTTTCTATGATTGTATGCTCTGTATCCTCTATATGGTTTCTGATGATGACCCATATAAGGTGCTGGTCTACCGTATCTAAAGTTCTGATGTCTCGAATTTAAATTCGGATTAAACCTGTCGTTTCTGAAATCATGTCTTACGCCTCTTACTTCTCTGTTACTTGTTTTGTTGCCAAATTTTAAAGGTCTGTTGTCTTTATTAGGGGAGAATTTTTGACCTTTTACAGATTTATCATATTTGATATTATCATTAACGTTTTTAAATTGAGAGTCAAATTTTGGCCCATTTTTATATCTGTTATCAAAAGTTTGCCGATCCAACTGTGACTGAACCTCTACCTGCTGTGGAGCTGTTATTTCAGCCACAGGAGTTTCTTCTGCGAACACAACACCTGTTGTACATACTAATAAACCTAATATTGCTAAAGTTCTTTTCATTTTGCTATCCTTTCAATTTACGGGCTATAAACCCAGAGTTACGTCAACATTACCAACACTAAAGGTAACACTTGGTGAGTTATAACCGTAGCCGTTATAGGTTGGAATATACACCGGCTGCTGGTACACTACCGGCATTGGAGGCTTTGGAGCCACTCTGTGCTGCGGGGCAGGAGCTTTATGCGGGGCCTTATGCATAGGATAAGCATTAGCCGCGCCTGTTGTTAATGCAAGCAGGCACAATATTGTAAGAATCTTCTTCATTTGTCACGTCCTTTCTAAAGCAAGTCTTCAAGCTTCAGTGCAAGTTCTTTTTTTGCGTTATATATTCTCGATTTAACCGTACCGACAGGAACCTTCAGTTTTACTGCGATTTCTTCATATGTGAACCCGTCGATTTCACTCAAGATAATGACTTCTTTGAACTTAGGCTTTAAGCTCTCAATGGCTTGAATTATTCGTTTTTGTCTTATCTTGCTAAGCAACGTGAGCTCAGGTGTTGCTTTACTGTCTTTTATTGAGTTTATTATTTCGTCGTCTGCCGTAGAGTTTTGCTGAACTCTTTTGTCTGCTGACTTCAAGTAATCTTTCGATAAGTTCTTTGCGATGGTATTTATCCATGTTTTGAAATTACCTTTCTCAACATATTTATCTTGATTTTTCCAGACCTTAACAAAGACTTCCTGTTCTAAATCTTCATTCGTTTCTTTAGTTATAAGCCTGATTATGTTTCTTACGTTCTGTTTATTGTTTTCAATTATTTCTTTAAAATTCATTCATCTTCTACCATAAGGAGTCCATACTCATCAGTCTGGAAACCTAAATCTTCCGCCGTAAATTGCTGTCCGTATTTAACGTGATCAACAATATTGCAATTTGTATTTGCGATTTCTAAGGTTGTTCCCCCGATTAGAAGTGCAAACATTACGCAAGCAACCTTGACAGCCCTGAAGCTGTCCTTTTTGTAGTGAGGTTTGACTTCACTAATCAAATCGGAAACCTTGTTCATCATCTCATATTCTTTTCTGCAGTCTTCGCATTCTGCGATATGCTTCATCAACGTTTCTTCGTCTGAGAATGTAAATAGTGCTTCAAATTTGTTACATTTTTTTGTCATTTTGTTTACCTCTTACACCCATATAACGAAATCGAAAAAAATTTGTTCATTTTTTGTTTTGATATCCTTAACATTTCTTAATAATATTCTGTTAATACAGTCAGAATAATACATTTACCCCTCAACGCCTTTGCCAAATATTGCAAAATCATATTTGACCGGATCTGCCGAATCAAACTGTTTTAAATTATCAGTAAGTTCAATAACAGCCTTCATGTCATTACTCTTACGATTTAATAATAACATTTCTCTGGACAAACGGGCAACATGAACATCTAACGGCATAAGAAGTTCCGATTTTGGCATAAAATTCCAACAGCCTAAATCAACATCAGATTTTCTAATCATCCAGCGCATGAACATGTTCAACCGTTTCATAGCCCCGCCCTTTCGAGGATCAGGCAAAAGATGGTAAAACCCCTGTCCGGCTTTTTTATCCACTCTTGAATAGAAATAATCTGTAACGGTGCCAAACATATCACACTGCTTATATCCATATTCAAACAGTTCCATTAACCCCCCGGAGGTGTTGTATAACTCTGAAAGTATTTTCATAAGTTCAACTATTTCAAAAGGTTTTGAAAACCTATAGTTAAAGTCCTTTTCAAACAGTATAGAAAATTCCCCGTTTTTAATAAACGCCGTCGGCTCATTTTGGGCATACCAGAAAAAGTCATTGAGCTTAGCAATAAACAGTTTTCGGTTACCGTAGGCAAACAATGACGCAATAAACCCTGCAATTTCAATATCTTGCCTTTCTGAATACTTGTGCGGGAAACGCACCGGATCAGAGTCGATAAAATCAACCGTTTCGTATTTTGTTACCAGTTCATCGAGTTCTGATTTTGATATTTTAAATTCACAAACGGGCATTCCCATATAATTTACCCCTGTTGACCCTAATTACCCTTGTCGCTAAGACGCAGGTTCTCAAAGAATTTATTTAAGATTTTATCACATTTTTCTTCTTCTATCCCGCCATAAACCACTAACTTTGAATTGGCGGTCTTTCGCAAGTCCATAACAGTGCCAAATGCACCGCATTGTGTATTATACGAGCCAAAATAGAGTTTTTTCACACCTGAAGATATAATAGCCCACGCACACATCGGACATGGTTCGAGAGTAACATACATATCGCACTCGTCAAGCCGCCACGTACCTAGTTTCTTTTGAACATCCCTTAGCGCAATAATTTCAGCGTGTCCTGTTACATCTGCCAGTTCTTCTTTCTGGTTATGAGCGGCGGCAATTATAACCCCGTCTTTCAGGATGGCACAGCCAACGGGCACATCTTTTGAAGATGTCTGTTTAGCTTCCCTTATCGCTCTTTCAAAAAGTTTATTATGCTCTTTTGAATAATCCATATAATTATCTATATTTACCCCACTCTGCGCATAAACAAATGCACTTCAAATCCCCATTCCATACCGGAATGAAGTTGTATATGCCCGCCCATATTCTCAGCCAAACCTTTAACAATGAACAGCCCGAGCCCTGTGCCTCTTGTGGTTCTCGTGGTAGAATCATCGAGCCTAGTGAACTTGCCGAAAAGTGTTTTCAGTTTGTCCTTCGGAATAACCGGACATTTATTTTTAACAATAATCTTTACATATTCATCATCAGATTCTTCATTCTCTACGACAATATCTGAATCTGCATCAGCATATTTAATAGCATTTTCGATAAGGTTAATCATTATCTGTTCAAATCTGTCACGGTCAGCCAATATCATAGGTATATCCTTTGAAATATTATTTATAAGATTTTTACCGCCGCTGTTTTTCACAAGGAGCATTGAATCTTCGACAATTTCCAAAACACTGACCTGCTCAATATTTACATTGAGGCTTGCCCCTTCAATATCAGGAATAACAAGCAGGTCTTCTACCATACGTTTTAACCTCTCTGCCTGACGGCGAATAACCTTAAGAGATTTCTGCTTGGTTTCTTCATCAATCTGAATATCCTGTCTTAATAATCTTGAAGTATACCCCTGAATACTCGTCAGCGGGGTTCTAAACTCATGGCTTACAGTATCAATCATATTTGAACGGAATTCATTCAATTCCTTTAGTTCCTTGTTTGTTTTTTCGAGTTTATTATAGGATTTATGAATTTGAGCAGCCATTCTGTTAAACTCGTAGGCAAGGAAGATGATTTCATACGGTGTAAAAATATGGGTTAGAAGTCTTATACGACGTTTATAATTACCTTTCGACAATGCAATGATAGCCTTAAAAAGCTGCCTTACGTTGATATACAGGTACGAAATATAAAGACCGACAATAAACAGCACGGCAAGAGAAGATGCCAAAAGTGCAATAATAATCTTAAATCGGCCGTAGTCGATTGACTCACGCGTAATCTCTTTTGGTGTTGATACAATGATAAGAATGTTCGGATCAGTCTTTTTCAGATATACGAACGGTTGATTCTTTCTTTTCCCGTATATTGTTGCTTCATTTTCCTCTAGTTCGGACGGAAGCTGTTTAACACATTTTTCATAAACATGTTGATTATAGTTATATGATGTAATCAGTTTATTTTCCGGATTAAGTATATATATCTGACGTTTATCACTACCGATAGAAGGGAACATATTAGCTTTTAACGTTTCAATATCAAAAACTGCAACAAGGTATTGCCCGTTCTTTAATTCATGCCCAAAAACGGCATTATCCTTCTCACTTTCAGAAATTCTTAACGCCTTGTATGCATCATAGTTATTGACTATTGTAAGGTCTCGATAATGATTTGATGTCCCTTTGACTTTTTTAAGATACGCCTTTTTTGCCGAATACGACGACAGATAATCAATATTTTGAGATATCTGCTGTAGTTCATATTCAATGGAATTTTGAAAAACGTCAATGCTGTCTGACACAGAATTTGCAATAATAACCCCGATATTACACAACTGCGCCCTAACCGCGTGCTGGTTAATGTTGTTAATTACGAACCCGCAAACAGTCATTGTAACTATTACCGCGAAAATACTTACAATAATAATCTGTTCAACAATTTTTAGACGATGGATATTTTTAACGATTTTCATTATTCTTCCCCAAACGGAGTTAATTTATATCCTACATTAGTAACAGTATGCAGATACTGAGGTTTTTTAGAATCAGGTTCAATCTTGTTTCTCAAACCGCCAACGTGAACCCTAAGCATACGAACATCTTCATCACTGTCATAGCCCCAAACTTCATCAAGCAATGTCGCTAATGTGACAGCATTATTAAAGTGCTGCATTAAACAATACAAAATTTCAAACTCAGTCGGCGTTAACTTGATTTTTTTGTTAACGATAACACATTCTAGAGTGTCAGGAAAAATTTCAATATTACCTGCAGTTAAGATTTCATTTGAAAGATTTTGCTCAACCTGCGGCTGATTACGTCTTAGCAAAACTCTTATACGGAGTAGCACCTCCTGAATGTCAAACGGCTTTACGAGATAATCATCAGCACCGCAATCAAAACCGATTGTCTTATCGTCAATTGTACCTTTTGCTGTAAGCATAAGAACAGGAATCGCAAGTTTTGCCTGTCTTATATTTTTGCAGACATCAAAACCGTTCATCTTAGGCATCATTACATCAAGGATAACGAGATCATAACTGTTATTTAAGACCTTATTTAGCCCTTCTTTCCCGTCAGAGGCAGTGTCAACAAAGTAACCGCTTTGAGCAATATCAAACTCTAATAACTCTCTGATCTCATCGTCATCGTCTACAATCAATATTCTTTTTAAATTTTCCATCTTTACCTCTATGGATTATTTTCTAAAGTAATTTTCCGGGTAGTTGGTAAACGAGTCCTTTATCGTGTAATACTCGTTCTTATCGATGTTAACACCCATTTTTCTAACATCTATCAGGCTTTTTTTCTTCTTCTTTGATGTTTGACCGGTTTTATCCAAAGCTTATACCCCTATTTCACGATATTGTTGTCATCATCTATCTGAACAACTGTCGGTTTATAACCGTCAAGTTCATCTTCGGTAACATATCCGTAGGAACAAATTATTATTTTGTCGCCAGCTTGTACTTTTCTTGCAGCTGCACCATTGACACAAAACATCTTTGAACCGCGTTTACCTTTTATAACATAGGTCTGAAATCTCTCACCATTATTTATATCTAATATATCAACCTTTTGGTATTCACGAATTTTTGCTGCATCAATAATATCTTCATCAATGGTTATTGAACCGACATAATTTAGATTTGAATCTGTAACAGTTGCTCTGTGAATTTTTGAATTCAAAAACTCTAATAACATTTTACACATCTCCTTAATAACTAAATTATACAACGAACAAAGAGTAAATAGAGATTATTCATATATGAACTTTTGTAAATTTCGATTATTAAGAAATGTAACAAAATTCTTAATTTTGCCCTGTTTTTTGTAAATATTTGTAACGAAAATGTAAAAAAATACTCCTGCATTTATTGTCATTCTAAGGCGTAAGCAGATGAATTCAATCAGCCTTAAAACACACATTATCATTGGCTTTTACGTATATATTAACATTTGTAACAATATCGACGTTTTCGTTAAAGATTACGTCTATTAATGACGTAGATATAAACGTTAACAATCGCCAATTATGGCAAAACCTATAGGGAAAAGAAAAGGAACAAGCAAGACAATGGGAATGTCGTCATCACAAGCAAGATTGCTTAGCTTAACAGCTAGAATGCATGACATAGAATACAAATCTCAGCGTATACAAGCTGAGAAGCTTCGTCTTGCTAATGAATCAGACAAGGCTTATTC
>JAILHQ010000091.1 GCA_024695725.1 Cyanobacteria bacterium RUI128
CCCAGTGAGAATTTGCCAGAACCTGCAACAGATACGCTTACCCCGAGATTATCGTTTCTTTGGTTTGCATTAACACTTACCTTGTTAGCCGTTACGTTTGAACCGATAATGCTTGATGTTATCTTGTCCTTCAACTTATTAACATAAACAGAGCCGTTTATTCCGACTTTATCACCGCCGGAACCACCGATAAGAACTGTGTGAGCAATTTTCTCGGTATTTGCATTAACACTCAAATCACCTGTCAGAGTATGAGTACCATCTGTCATAGTTGCTTTTGTATCAGATTCTCCGACAACAACCAGAACACTACCGCCAACACCGATATTACTTGGGTTAAATTCACCCACAATTGTGTTCATTATAGTATAATCATTCGCATATATCGTAAGAGATTTACTTTTATTAATTACATTCTCAACGTTTGCAGTAACTTTATCGTCTAATACTCTTACTATTATCGCACCTGATGCACCTGCGCTATCACCATGAGCCAATGAATATGCCATATTCCAGTTTTGGAAGGATGAGCCCTGAGCAAAGTTTTCACCGTAATCAGACGAATTTGTGCTCATATCTGATACATCCCAAGTGCCGTCTTCTTTTTTAGTACCGCCAAAGGAATTCTCCGCCGTTGCCTGAACGGTAATATCGCCTGCATTTACTTCAGTACCCCACTTGAGTTCTGATTTTACTGTCTTATCAAGCCAATCATAATAAACAATACTTCCTATGCCGAGTGTTCCGCCCGCATAAGCAAGAACACCGCCACGTTCATATATCATCGTGTCATCTAAGGCTTTTACAATTAACTTGCTTGTTGTTGTGAGATTACCATGTGCAAGTGCATTTGTATGGCTCTTCAGAATATTAACTACAATATCAGCCCCGACTGCATTACCCTGACCACTTGCTACACCTATTGATACAGGAATTATATTGATATATTCTTTTGAAGTCGCACTTATTTTTATATCTCTATTGACATCATCATTTGTATTATTTTCGTTCTTGGTTATAATTGATGAGCCCATTTCAAGTTCAGCTTGTGTCGTATTATCATAGTATGAACCGATAAGGTTTGCACCGAAAGCCATACCGTCTTTTGTCTTTTCTCCGACAACCGTTATACCCTGATTTGAGTTGTCATAATCGGCAAGAATACTTACCTGACCGTTTGAATTTATTGTTGAATTATTGAAAACTTTTGCCTCTGTTGTAGAGTTCATTATACTAACAACACCATTAACTCTGAACGATTTACTTCCGTTTGTTTGCATTCCGAGGTTAGCGGCAAGAAATTTCATATCCTCTGTTGATTTGCTTTCTGCTTTGAATGATTTTGATTTTTCTATTGTAGAACTTTCTGTATTAGCAGAAATATTGTTCTTTTCGCCATATATAACAGCCCCTATTCCCAAGCCGCCGCCCGATTGAGCATTTGAAAATTCCATTGAACCTGCTAATGACATATTTTTAGCATTGTAGTCCGAATTAACATTCACATCACCGGAAGAAGTAATTGTTGAACCTTTTACCAGCGAAGAAACGGTATTTGCATACCATTCAGTAATTAAAGCACCGTCAAATGTATAACCTGATGTCGGACCGTTCATAATTGCCCCGGCAATACCGACAGAATATGCCTTTATCGGCAGACTTGCTTCAACAGTAACATTACCTGCATTTGAAAGTGTTGAATCAATTATTTGAGCCTTAACCGTATCTTTTACTATATCCCAACCGACAGCAATACCGGCAGCAGCACCTTTATTTTGTTCTGATCCGCCTGTATATGCGGCACCACCTGCTACACTTACAATAGTACCGTCGTTTTTGGATTTTACGTTTGTTGTAATAGCGCCTGTAACACCTTCTTTATTTTTAACTGTTGCTTTTTGAACTATGGCTTCTGTCGTATCTTTTAAAACATTCATATTGAAGGATCCGCCCAACGAGAATTTCTTTCCGTCATCTTCTTCCCCTTCGTTTTTAGAGATTCCGACCCCGACAGCAATACCAACAGACAGAAGGCTGTCATCTGCAGTCACGTTTAACTGTTTGTCGGAATTGTCCGTATAAGTTATTGAAACATCATGCTCTGCATCACCAATTAGAGATCTTACAGTTGTACTCTTATTATAAATGTTAACTGCGGCACCTGCCCCAACATTACCTGCTCTTGCAATTCCGCCGCCGACATCAACATATAAATCATCGCCTTTTGATTTTACATTGAGTTGTTTACCAACAGTGACAGTTGAATTTGTTAAAACAGATTCGATCGTTGTAGTATTCCAATAGAGATCAACAACGCCTGCAGCAGCAAGCGAGAAATTATTTCCTGCTTCACCCGGTCCTGCCTGATTATCAGCCATATTACCGTTGTTGTTCCCCGGATTATTACCGTTATTATCTCCCTGATTAGGATTTATATTTCCGTCATTATCAACATTATCATTTTGATTATCAATATCACCTGCGTGTTCGTGCGCATTTCCTGCCCCCTGCTGATTTGGGTTATCCTCATCAAAGAGATTATTTAAACCTAAAACATCATCGTCATCAGGTTGAGCATTATCTAACATATCCATCCAGTTGCCTGCATTCTGCATTGGCTGATTATCCTCGCCCTGAGCTTGTTCATCACCTACAGAAACCCCGCCTGCAAAAGAACCTGCAAAAGCAACATTTATGGTCTGATTTTTAGACTCACTGTTTACTGTAATATTTTCTTTTGCCGTAACGGTTGAACCGTCAATTTTTGCTCTTATTGTTCTATCGGAATGCGAAACATTAACATCTGCCCCGATAGCAGTTCCTGTTGAGCCCTGAGGGACAGGCGCACCCGCCTCGGTTTCTTCAGACTGTTGAGCCAAAGCACCCGTTGCAATAATATTTAAGATTTTATCCTTTGCATCACGTTCATCTTTTGTTTTTAATTCGCTTGTTTCATTATCCTGTTCAACCTTGCTTGATGTAGGGCTTATTCTTGCATTCCCTGCGTCAACCGTTATATTATTTGCATTTTTTATTGTTGAATTAAGTATTTCTGCCGATGTTGTTCCGTGAAGATTCTGAACATGAACAGAACCATCTAATACAAATGTTTCTGATGTTCCGCCTGTTGCAAGAGCAGATAAGTATGATGCCTCTGATGCTGAACGAACTTTCAAATCTCCAGCCTGAACATCAACGGTTGAGCCTTCAATTTTAGCCGTTGCGTTATTTGTATAACTGTCAACGAGAACTGAACCGCCGACACCTGCAGTTGCACCGTTAACGTTCGGTTCATATTTCCAGTCCTGCTGTCCGGGGATAAGATAATTAATCTTAGTAACAAGATAATCAACTATACCGACAGCGTTATAACCCATAACAGAAGTAACCGCATTCAAAACAGCATCACCATTTTTAACGGTAACATTCGAACCGCCCGTTATAGATGCAGTTGTATTATTTTCAACACTATTTACAACAACGGATGCCGAAAGGGCTGCAGTATTACCGTTACCTGAGCCTTGAGCAAAGTTATTGAAGAATCCGCCAAGTTTTAATTTTGGTTTTAATGCACCATAAGTATCAGAAATATTTTGATCTGCAAAACCTTCCCACGACACTGCAGGTTTATCCTTAGATGCCGAGTTCCACGGATATATACCTGAGAAATCCCAGTTTCCTGAAGGATCACCCTCCATTGATACCCCGAAAGATATATCCTGTACTCCATATATTGCTATAGGAAGTTTTAACCCGAATTTTATACTGCCCGCATTCATAGGGAGTTGAGTTATTGCATCCATATTCAATTCATCAACATTAACGACGGAATTTTTATCAATATTAGAGGTAGTATTATTCGTTTCATCATTTATTATAAGCGCAATTCCCGCACCGTAATATGCTTCCCCTACCGCATCCGTCATAGCCTCATTTGATAACAAGTCAACGGTAAAAGATTTTACATCAAGTTTTTTAGCGGTAATGGTTGAATTTTCAATCTTTGCTGTTGCACTGTTATTTGTAACATTCCACAAGAAAACACCGCTTGCCTGAACTTTTGCATCGTCAGCCTGATCCATGTTTACATCCATGTTTCCTCTTTTAAACAAGTCCTTGAGGGTATGTTTCATATATTTATTTTTAAATTTTTTAAGACTATCCTTAACAGGCTGATCAAAGGTTGTAGGTGCAGTGTGTTTATAATTATCATCACTGGCTGATGCTTCAATTGAGTTACTGACAACATTAAGACTTTGTGCAATTACTCTGACTCCGCCACCGTCTGCCTCATCTGAAGTAACAGTAACTTTTGAATCTTTAATAAGTGCCTGAACCTCATTTTTTGAGCGATTAAACAGGATAGAAAAAGCAGCACCCGAACCGTATGAACTCGCCGATGCCAAATCGTTTTTACCTACTGTTGCAGTTTGGCTCAATTCTACTTCACTTTCGCTCATATTGATAGCAACAACATCTAAAGAGGAAGCCTCTATTTCAGATTCTCCCGAAATTATTGCATGAGTATCCGTAACATTGGAGTAATTTACTAATGCCAATACAAGCGCATTTGTAGCATCCATCTCAATAAGACTTGAATTGGAAATACTTAAACTACCATCATGCGAGGATATGGCATTAAGACTGACATCACCATCAGCGCTGATTGTGGAACCGATAACATCAATCCCCGAAACAGTTTTAATGCCCAAACCATAAAGAATTGCAGGAATAGCCTGACCTAATACTTTTGAATTTATCTCAAACTCAACATCAGCATTTGTTCCTATTTCTACATTGTTTTTGGCATTAATGGTCGTGTCTTCAACTTTAACCGTCGCATTTGCTCTGCCACCGTCAAACCCGCTGAATACTTCACTGCTGAAATATTCACCTAATTCTGCATCATCGTTAATTATCAAATTTAAGATGGTAGGAGTTAAAAGATTAACATTTGTTTTCGTTTTAGAAACAGAATTGGCTTCTATTTTAACATCTTTTGCACCAAATTCAGAATCTTTTATCTCTACCTTTGAGGTTGCCTCATCAGCAACACCCCAAGCAAGAGAGTTAATCTGATCCTCCGTAAAGGATGAAGTATCCGTAGGTAAATCGACAATCGTCTGAGTTTTTGTATTTGCCATGATTTTTACCTCAGACCCGCCGATTTGAGCATTCTCTATATTAACAGTTGCATCCTTAACTATTTCCGGATTTTCGGTATCCTCATACCCTGCAACGATTTTAACTTTACCGTTTTCAAGAGCAAAGTTTGTTGTTTTTTTTATGTTATTTTGTACAAGGTTGTCAAACAGAGTCTTTGCAGCAGCCTCAGTATTAACAACCGTTTTTTCATTTACCCCTATACCCGCAATAATACCTGCTTTATCAGAAGAGGTACCTTTTATGTTTATTGTATCTCCGTAGAGCTCTACATCTCCTCTTGATAAGATTTTACCGTTAATATCAATCGTTCCGTGAGAGTCCTTCAACAGTTCTTTATATTTATCTGCTCCGACAATATAATCAGATATATCTCCATCACCGAATACAGTATTCTTGTAACTGTCAAACTTACTTTGTGACGGGGTTAATACAGATAATGCACCCACATTCAAAACCCCTGATGAGCCCACAACAAAACCTTTTGGAGAAACAAAAATGACATGCCCGTTATAAAAACTACCATCTTTCATTGTGTTAAGAATACCGTTAATAGTTATTTTATTACTTACAAGGTTAACAAAATTTGAGTATGACTGATTTCCTTTTTTAAACAAAAGGTTGGCTATATCACCTTTGTCCAGTGAAAAATCTGTATAGTGTCTAAACCCGGTGTGACCGTGTACTTTTGCAGCTTCAATGTTATAAACATTGTTATTTGCACCTAACGAATTAATGTTTGTTATAACAGTTGCCATGACAGGCAGGGGAGCCGAATACATGAGGAATATTGCAAAAGACAATAAGCCCGCAAGAATCCTCCTTGGGTTCAAATTAAAAATAGCCATTTATTAACCTTTCTCATAAAATTTTATGACAATTATGTGATAGTTTTCGTGCATACTTGTACTGTTTAATTATAATGTAATATAAGGCTTTTGAATACCTTATGTTAATATATATTGCAAAGTACTTCTATCGAATTAGTTTGGTATACTTTTTTTTATAATTTTTATGATAAAATTTTGTCAGGTTGAAGAGTATGAAGAGAAAATTTCTGTCACTTATCATAGCAAGTGTAATATCGCAAGGCGTTGCATTTTCAGCGCCTCCGCCGGGTTATGTCATCCCTCAGACCGGGACTATGAATACCCACGATATGGAAACCCTTAAGAACAAAATGATAGAAGACAAAGCCACTGAGGATTTCAAAAATTATAAGAGGAACAGAAAAGAGAAAGATTTATTAGACCGGCAAAAACCTAAAAAAGAGAAAAAAAAAGTTATTAAGGCAAAAGCCGAAGAGTATGCAACAAAAGGAGTTTACGCAGAAAACATAAGAGTATCGCCGAGCCAAATTTTAACTCAGGATGAGATTCAGGCAATTTTAGAAGAATATATAGGAACCAACGTTACCTTCGACCAGCTTCAGGGAATAGTAAAAGATTTAAACAGACTTTATCTCAAAAAAGGTTTTGTTACCGCAAGAGCATATATACCCGAACAAACAATTGAAAATGGTGTTATAAATATTGAACTTTTTGAGGGCAAATTCGGGAATGTCAATATTTACGATAACAGATGGACTAAGAAGAAATATATTGAAAAACAACTTGATTTAAAAAAAGGTGAACTCTTCGACATAAAACTTTTAGAAGAAAGAATTTTGAACTTCAACCGATATAATGACACTATCAAAATCACGGGTGATTTGGAAAAAGGTCAGGAAATGGGTACAACAGACATCAATATCCATGCCAATGAAAGGTTACCTTTTCATTTAACTGCACTTATGGACAATGCAGGCCGTTCGACAATCGGTAAATACAGGGCAGGTCTTGTCTTGCAGGATGACAGTCTTTTCGGGTATCGGGATAAATTAACATTGGGTGCCTATGCAAACAAACACTCTGTTACCCCGTTTGCAGATTACAGTTTCCCTGTAAATAAGAAAGACGGAAGAATTGGGTTTAATTATTCATCAAGTTTTTCTGAAATCGCACACGGACCATATAAAATGTTCAACATCAAAAGCCGTTCTCACAATTACTCTTTATACTTTAACCAGCCTATTGTGAGAAAACCGTGGATGGAATTTTCAAGCACAACCTCTATCGGTTACAAACAGGCAACAACGAGTTTTGACGGATATGATTTATATACCGACAAGATTACGTTTGCACAGACAGGACTAAATTTCAGATATGACAGCAAACGCGGTATCTGGTATCTTAACCAGTCTGCATATTATGCCTTCCCTATTTTTCAGAAACAGTCTAACTACCTGAAATTAGAGGGCGGACTTTTAAGAATACACGATTTCGGGCATGGTGTTGTTGGAACGATCAGGGGTAATTATCAGATTATCCCTAAAAACCTTGTTCCGTATATTGATCAGTTCGTAGCAGGGGGTGCCGCGACAGTCAGAGGTTATTCGGAAGGTTTGCTTATCGGACGTTCCGGGTATATTCTGAGTGGTGAACTTATGTTCCCCGTTCTTCCTCGAACTATAAAGAGCAGAGATAAAACAAAAGAAATTCCGTTTCTGGGAAGTTTTGTCAAAATGTTCGGGTTTATTGACCACGCCTATGTTTTCCCGTACAAAGGGGATGGACCTGATGCACCTTGCTATAACTCTAATGATGTTCTAATCAGTATGGGGTTAGGGTTTAGATTTCAACTGCCGGGAAGTATTTCCTGCAGAATATGCTGGGGTTTCCCTCTTATGAGAAATGCTTATGAAGAAGTAAGTAAATGCGGAAGATTTCATTTCGAACTGAGTCTGACACCTGATTTTGATGCACTTGTTGCTATGAGAAAACCTAAAGGTGGTGTTGAACAGGTTCAGACGGATGACTCCACAAAGGTAGCAGAAGTGTTCAGGAGCAAGAAAAAGGTTTCAAATAAGAGAACTGTTATCAAGAGCATAAACCCTAACGAAGTTGAGGTTGTTAAGGCACCAAAGAAATGCAAAGTCTTCAAAGATACTACAATCTTTACCGAACTTTGGGACGGGGTAAATGAAGGTATAGTGTCTGTTCAGCCTGTAACATACGTCAAAGGACAGTGTTATCCGAGAAAATATAAGAAGTTTAAAGACGTAACCGTATTCCCTGAATTATGGGGTTGTCTGGTGCTGAACTCTGTTCCCGTACAGCCTGTATCTTATGTAAAAGGTCAGTGTGTAAAACACAAACGATACAAAATTTTTAAGGATACAACCGTTTTTACCGAACTTTGGGAAAATGTAAACGGGAATTGTATGTGTAATGTTCGCCCGATAACCTATACAAAGAATTTGTGTCAACATAAAAAATCTAAAAAATCTCTTCAGAAAATTTCTTACAAAATGTAAGTGTTAATGTGTTTTTTTTGTTATTTTTGTTACAGGCATGGGAAATAGGGTGATTTTTGTAACAAAATAGGGCGAAATCGTTATTTTATGTAACAAAAACGGTTTTTCTTGCATTAAGTGCTTGCATGATTTAAAAAAAAATATATAATGAAAATCAAATGGGATATTTTTTGTGTTGTAGATCCATTTGAATAGGAGAAAATTATGAACAAAGAAGAATTATTGACAGAAATTTCAAAGAAATCAAAAGTTACAAAAAAAGACGCTGGTCTTGTTTTGGACGCAATGATTGACACAATTCAAAAAACAGTTAAAAAAGGCGGCAGAGTTACTCTTGTTGGCTTTGGTACTTGGGAATCGAGAAAAAGAGCTGCAAGAACAGGCAGAAACCCTCAAACCGGTGCTACTTTGAAGATTGCTGCTAAGACAGTTCCTGCATGGTCTGCTGGTAAGAAATTCAAAGAATTAGTAAAGTAGTTTACTAATCTTGATTAAAAGATTAACCCGATATGATTTTTCATATCGGGTTATTTTATTATTAATTCTTGCTCTCGTTTAATTCCAATTATACTTTTCAGGTTTGATATTAGTTTTTAGTTCGTTTGCCGACACTATTGTAAGATAATATTTCCCCTGAAATATTTCAGAAGATACTCCGACAGGGGTCTCATTAAGTTTATAGGAAGCCTCTTTCAGAGTCCAGAACTTGTAGAAATCGTACATCCCTTTAAATTCTTCCCCATAGTATTCGGAAAATCTATCGAAGTTTCGTTTTTTTATTTGCTCAATATCAATACCGCACGGATAGTTGTCAAAACAAGCTATCAGTATATTGTTTGAATGTGAAATACTGAAATGTAAATCAGAATTTTTAAGATAAGGTTTTCCTTTTTTATCCGTTATAATCTCGGTATCGGTCAGCCCAAAGAATTGTTTTGCGACACTTTTAACAAGATAACGCCCCATTGCGTGTTCAAGAAATCGTTTTTCGGTTTTAAATTCTTTGTCGGCATACGATTTCAGAACCGTAGTGTCTGCTTTCGTTTTAAATTCATCGATATCAATATAAAAAACTTTCATTTAGCTCCTTTAAAGTGCTGATACTGGTTAGATATAAATATATTTCCAAGTCTTTTACCTATTATAAATGAAATATTTTAAAGAATATATACAAAAATCTGACTTTTTTAGTTCACAATATGATAAATTGTATTACAATAGTAGAACAAGATACTATCAGACAAATCGATACTAATCAGATAAACGAGAATAAAACGTCAATATGGTTTACAAAATACATAAAGTTAATTTAGTTATTTTTGCAGTGTTATTTATGTGTTTACTGCTTTCCGCAATCTTTTTAAGAGGAAATACGGAAACGAACCTTATGCGTACACTACTGCCGAGTAATGTTATTGAGTCGGCTAATCTGGCTGACGTTGTTAATAAATCGTCTTCTGTGATTAAAGTAGTTTTTGAGGCAGACAGCGAACAAAAACTTTCAGACCTGTTAAAGTCATTCACTGATGGAATAAACAAAGATGATTTTGAAATATATAAGCCTGATGTTGAGCAACTGTTGAACAGTTATATTAAATCTCCGACAAATTTCCTGTCTAACAGAACCCGAGAACTTCTGAAATCAGAAAAGTATGATGAGGTATTTGAAAGCAGTATGGAGACACTCTATTCCCCTGCAAGGCTTCAGCTTACAACAATGGATAAAGATCCCTGCCTTCTACTTGATGATTTTATTGTTTCAAACAGAAGAATTCATAAGGGTGTGAACAATATTAATGAGCAATATTATGACTGTATGACAGTAAAGATTAAAGGCGGGGACAGTTCATCGCCAGATTTGTGCAATAAAAAAGTTAAGGAAATAATAAAACTTCAGAAAAAACTATCACATAAAAATTCTAAGATATATCTTGCAGGAACCCCTATTCATTCCTTTTATACAACCAAAAAATCAGTTACCGATATAAATCTGATATGTTTATTTACCACGATGTTTATATGCCTTTTGACTTATTTTTATTTCAGGGATGCAAAAATATTGATTCCTATGGCTTTGAGCATAACGTTCGGGATGCTTGGGGGGTATGTTGCAACAAGATTATGGTTTGTGAATTTCCATATAATTACGATGGTATTTTCAACGACTCTTATCGGTATAGGTATTGACTATTCCTACCATTATTTATTTTCGAAAAAAACAGATAAGGTCTTATTCAGAAATCTTGCCCTAAGCTTGTTAACAACGGTTACACCGTTTGTTCTGCTTTACTATACAGGTATTGATTTGCTGAAACAAATAGCGGTATTTACAGTCTTTGGTATGTTGTGTATCTATCTTGCCATTCTGTTGTTATACCCGGGTATTGATGGGGTAAAACCTGTTTTCAGTCTAAAAATAAATTCAAAGATTTATAAATATATTCTGACGGGGCTTGTTTGTGCAAGTTTTATCGGCTTAATCGGGATACATTTTAATGATACTATTACGGCACTTTATTCCCCTTCTAAAAAGATGGCGAAGGCTGAAAATTTGTATTCAATGGTTTCGGGTGATGAACTTCAGAATACCCAGATTATTACTGTTAAGGGCAAGAATACAGAAGAAATTATCGAAAAAGAAGAGGCAATTACTGATAAATTTGGTGATGAAAATATAGAATATATTTCAATATCAAAGTTCATGCCTTCTGTTTCAAGACAAAAAGATAATTATAATCTTGTAAAAAAAATGTATGGATATAATCTTCACAGATATTCGGACATGTTTTCTTATGATCAGATAAGAAGTATAAAAGCAAAACGTTTTAACCCTGTGACGTTTTGTATAAAGGATTTCCCGTATTTTAATGATTTTATGTTAAATCCGAACACTTCAATGATTTTTGTATTTTCTAATAAGAATTTGCAGGTTGACGACAAAACTGCAAATATAGTGAGCCTGAAATCTGATACAGGAAAGTATATTCATAAATATAGAGTAAATCTTCTATGCCTGTTCCCTATTGTGGTTATTGCCTTTACTGTATTATTGTCGTTGGTTTGCGGTGCTGAGAAATCAATCAAAATTGTTTCTCCGTCATTGTACGGTGCTGTATGTGCAATTGGTCTTACAAGTTTAGTATTCCACGAAATAAATCTGTTTAGTGTAATAACTATGTATATCGTAATGGGGCTTACGATAGATTTTTCCATATTTCGTTTGAATAAAGAAGCAAGAATGGAAGATGCGGGTTTGGCATCTTGCCTGACTACATCTTTCTCTTTCTTATTACTGGCACTTGCGGGGTTTAAATTGCTGAGCTCAATGGCATTTGTGGTATTTTTCGGGATACTCGTTGCATATTTCTCGGGATATTTCATATTCGCAGAGCAAAAAGAATAATAACAGTAGTGTGATGTGTAAAATTTTATTAAAATAAATAAAACAAAATAACAAATTTTATTTTCAGGGATGTTATTTAAGTACCTATGGTATTAAGACAAGGAGGTCTAAATGAACGTAACTGCAACTAATTTAACTTTTGAAGCAAAGTTGCCTAAACCAAAGGCAAAAAAAATAGATTTTTTCAGAGACAGAGAATTATTTAGAGGTAACAGAGATTATCACGGACGTGGATATGACATAAATGATATGCCTGTATACCACAAAGATTTCGGTCCTGTTTATGATGTTAATGCAGCAGAAGCAGACGGATTTTTTGATAAATTAGCATAATTAAAAGGGGTTATCTACCCCTTTTAATTTTTGTAACAAATAGTTGTTAAGATAGCAAAAAATAATCATTATTTGCATTAAAATAGCAAGTGTGTGTAAAAAAGGGAAATGCAATGAAGATATCGCCTATATCATATAATTCAGGTTTAGCTTTAAAGGGCGAAAAGCCGAATAATCAGCCTTATGTTTCTCCGAATACTCCGGGGAGTATCGGTGCAACTGAAAAATTAAAATACAGACCGGCTGTAATCGGTGTCTTAAACGGTCTTACCTGGACTGGTATAGGTTTTGCATTTGACAAGGTTTGCCAAAAGTTATTTAAGTCAAAAACTTCAAACAAAACTTCTCTGATAATCAATGGTGCAATAGGTGCCGTATTTGGTACTTATGCATATTTCAAGGCAAGACAAATAGAAAGAATGCAGGCTGACAGTAAATAAACGTAAATATCGTTAACAAAACGTTTTTATTTTTTACGTGTGTATGAGATACTGAAGGTGTAGATAAACAGAAAAGGAAAACTTATGATAAAGGTTGCTGTTTGCGGTGCAAACGGAAAAATGGGAAGAGAAGTCGTAAAGGCTGTAAACGCTTCTGATGATATGGAGCTTGTCGCAAAGATAGATATTTTTGAGGGAGAGTTTGATTCAATAGAGAATGCTCACAAAACTAAGGCTATTGATGTCCTTATTGATTTTACCCAGCCAAAATCAATATATGAAAATGCTCTTTATTGCCTGAATAATAAGATTAACATTGTTATCGGAACAACAGGTTTGTCTGATGAGCAGATAAAGAATTTAGAAGAACTTTCAGACAAAAATAAAACAGCGTGTTTTATCGCACCTAATTTTTCGACAGGCGCAGTGTTAATGATGATGTTTTCAAAAATGGCATCAAAATATTTTGATAATGCGGAAATCATAGAGCTTCATCATAACCAAAAGAAAGATGCGCCATCGGGAACGGCAGTGAAAACTGCAGCAATGATGGCAGAGGTAAATGATAACTTCGCGTCAGGAAATTGTGCTGAAGTGGAGACTATTAAAGGTGCAAGAGGGGCATCTTCATATAACAATATACATATTCATTCAGTCAGAATGCCGGGGTATATTGCATCACAAGAAGTAATCTTTGGTGCGGGCGGTCAGATTTTGAAAATCAGACATGACAGTATGAACAGAGAATGCTACATGCCGGGCGTTCTTATGGCAGTCAGATATGCCTTTGATAAGGGCGGATTTGTATACGGCTTAGATAATATTTTATAGGGGAAATGAACATGAGAAAACCAAACATAGCAATATTAGGTGCAACAGGAGTTGTTGGAAGAGAAATTACGAGTATAACAACTGAATTAGGTATAGAGTTTGAAACAATAAAGTTTTTATCAAGTGCCAAAAGTGCCGGCTCAAAAATTGAATTTCAGGGTAAAACCTATACGGTTGAAGAAGCAACACCTGATTCCTTCAACGGAATTGATATTGTTATGGCATCAGCAGGCGGCGGAACAAGTAAACATTTTGCTCCGGAAATTGTAAAACGCGGTGGTGTTATCATTGATAACTCAAGCGCTTTCCGTATGGAAAAAGATGTGCCGTTGGTTATTGCAGGGGTTAATGATGACGATTTGAGAAACCATAAAGGTATCATTGCGAACCCTAACTGTTCAACTTCTCAACTTATGCTTGTTTTGAAACCTTTGCATGAAAAAGCAAAAATCAAAAGACTTATTGTTTCGACATATCAGGCTGTCAGCGGCGCAGGACTAAAGGCAATGAATGAACTTACTGCAAATACAGAGGCTCATATGTCAGGCAAAGACTTTACAAACGAAGCCTTCAAAAAACCGATTGCGTTCAATGTAATTCCTCAAATTGACGTATTCACTGAAAACGGTTATACAAAAGAAGAAATGAAGGTTACAAACGAAACTAAGAAGATACTTCATCTTGCCGAAGATACACCAATATCCTGTACGGCGGTTCGTGTTCCTGTTTACATAGGACACTCTGAAGCAGTGGATATCGAGTTTGAAGAAAACATTACACCTGAAGAGGTTCGTGAAATTCTGGGCAATACTTTTGGAGTTACCGTAATTGATGATATTGATAATTACGAATACCCGACGACAAGAGATGCTGACGGCAAAGATCCTGTTTATGTCGGCAGAATCAGAAAAAATATTGCTTTTGATAACGGTATTTCTTTATGGTGTGTAGCCGATAATTTAAGAATCGGCGCAGCTTTAAACACTGTAAGAATTTGTAAAAAAGTTATTGAAATGGGATTATTCGGTAAAGTCAATGTGTAAAGCATTTGACTTTACCCCAAAATTAAGCTATAAACTAAATATACATAAAAGGGGTGGAATTTTATGAGAATCAACAACATTCAGAGTAATTCAAGAAACGAAGTTATTGTCGTGAGCAGAAAAGTAAACGGTGCAAACCCGAGTTTTCAGTCACAAAAGACTAAACCTGCTGCAGTATTAACAAAAACAATCTTTGACAGACTTGAAGTAGATATGAGTACAAAAGTAGGGTTTAACGGAGAAAAATCTTACGGTCTTGCTCCGCTTGATTTCAAGGACGGTTTAGGGACAGCCTTTAGAAAAATGGGTATAAATTGGGATACTCATATTGATCCGAGCAACCCAAGAAGAAGTTATATGTA
>JAILHQ010000094.1 GCA_024695725.1 Cyanobacteria bacterium RUI128
CGACATACCCATAGTTCGTTTGTTTCCTTTATTTTCCCTAGGTTTTGCCAGAATTGGCAATTGTTATAACGTTTATATCTACGTCATTAATAGACGTAAACTTTAACGTTCACGTCGATATCGTTACAAACGTTAATATAAGGGCGGATGTATTGATATATCAGTGTTTTGAGTGTATTAAATCTTTTTGTGATTCACTATTGTAAGTTTACGAATTTTCACTCATTTTTACTCTGGAATCGCAAGAAATTGTTACAAAAGTTTACACAAAATCTTCAATTTTTTGAAAATTGTTACATTACTTAACACAAGTTTAGTAAGAGAAATATCTGTCAAAATCAACATCATCAAAACTGCAAAGCAGCAGGAAAATATCATCGTTTTCATCCATACGCTGAAAATTATATTCATCAAACAGCCAATATTTGGGGTTATTTCCTTTTACACGCACAATACTTTTTTCTTTAAGTATATTCAGTTTCTTTTTAACTGTATCCAGAGGCAACTCAACGAGTTTTGATAATTCAACGGCTGTTATCCCGTCCTCATTATCATACTTCTCGGGAGTAAGGAACATAAGTTCCAGCCCAACCTTTTTGAGTTCAAGATCTTCTTCTTCCATGCACATATTTTTATGATAACAACAAAATATTAACTTGTTATCGTGTTAATGTACTAGATTTCCTTATCTCTTGTTTCAAGGCCAGGAGTTTCAACCGCTAACTGGCGAAGAACTTTGTTGTTGTATTCGACAAGTGTCATATGGTCTTTCTTTGCCTTCTGTTGATCCCTGTATCCTTTTGAATATTCAGGCAGGCTAAGTTCATCAAGGAATTTGTATATCAAGTTAACGATGTTAATGTATGACTGAATTTCCTTGATTTCTTCGGTAACCTTGTCGTTAACCTCAGAGAACGCATCGTTCATTCTGTGTTGCATAATGACACTCTTTGTTACTTCAGGTTTTGCCTTGATGAAGTTTACACCGTCATCGAGTGCGTTGAGTAATGTTTTTACGCTTGCTTTGTCTTCCGTATTTTTTGTACGTTTTTTGATGTTGCGTTTTGTTTTTGCAACAGCCTTATCCAATTCGGCAGGATCTTCCATCTCGTCAATATTCTGTAAAAGATCTTCGTATTCCTGTTTGACGACATTTGTCAGCTTGTTAGATTTCCTTAAAAGGCCGGCAATTTCGTCAATCTTACCTTTTGCATCAACACCTTCTATTGTCTTCATTTCAATCTTAACGATTCTGTCTCCAAGACCAAGTTTTTCAACAAACATTTTTGCAGTTTCGGTATTGTCCTCTAAAATCAGGTTTCTTATCATATAGTCAATAGAAGCATCTGAATTCATACTGATTTTCTGATCCTGATTATAAGGGTCTACATAGTAATCGTCAAAGTAATCCTGAACGTTAGAAGCATTACCCATTTCTACGGCTTCCATCAGGTAGTCCTGTATTGAAACATATTTAGCCAGATTAAGTTCTGTTTCAAGGTAGTGTTTATACGTTTGCTGTTGTGCTTCAGGTTTAGCATCCTTAGCTGATAACAGAAGGAAGTTGTCAATTACTTCGAGCGGATGTGATGTCAGGTGATATTTCTTGAAATCAGCCTGGAATTTTGCTTTTGCAAATTCAAGGTCCTCAGGATTTATTTTTTCCTTTTGTCCGCCGTTAATGGTTCTGTTAATCATATCTTTCATATTTGCTCTTACAGTAATCTGAGCGTCAGGCTGAATGTACTTAGTTACAAACTTATCAGCTTTTTCGTTCAGTGCCTGTAATTCTTTTTCCAATGCTTCAGGCGAAGTTTTTAAATCATCTTTCATATTCTTTGCATTGAAGGCTGCATTTGTAATCTCAACGTAGTCTTCTATTTGAGATTTTTTATCGGCGCCTTTATTTGAGAACATAGAAATCTTGTACTGAACTTCCATTGCTTCTCTGTTGCTGTCTATTGCGTTGTTGTTTCTGCGTGCTTTTACTTCAAGATTTATCCAGTTTTCCAAATCATTTCTCATTGTTCTGTGATATTTTGGAGGAATGTTTGTATTCAGAAGGACATTGAAGTAATTTCTGAGTGCTTTTGAATGAGCGTCGTTAGACTCTTCAAAATCTTTGATGCCGTTTACGTGTTCTATCATTTCGATAGTTTCAACCATTGTATCAATGTCTGCGTTATAATCTGCTATGGTTGCCCCTTCTGGTATATCCATTGCGTCATAAGCGTCATTCAGTGCATCTTCCAGATCAGGATCTGACATGTTAGCAGTAATAAACTTTCCTATCATATTATCAAGAACCGCTTTTTCAGCCTTTGTCAGAGGTTTTCCTTCCGGAATCATTTTTCTGTAATCATCAAGCTGATGGATAAGTTTGATGTCATAGATACAGTTCTTTTGCATTGCGATTGTGCCAAATGTATCATCAACAATTTTTCCTGCTGTTTCTATTTTGTTATTAAGAACCGGGTCGTTTGTTAAGTCAATCTTTGGATATGCAGGGAAAGCACCATATTTTCTGTAATTAGCATCTTTGTACTTGTTAAATGCATTCGGATATTCCAGTGACATCAGTGAGAAATACATTGTTCTGTACAAGTCGTCAAAGGTTCTTGCTCCGACATAGAAAGCACCTCGGGCATTTTTCTCAAGTTTTTTGAACTTATAAGAAGGTCTTGTTTTACTGATATCAAGTGTTTCACTGTATTC
Organism: Cyanobacteria bacterium RUI128; assembly: GCA_024695725.1. Next base: position 2,716 of record JAILHQ010000094.1, read on the forward strand.
ATCATAGAATAGAGTATTTCTCAAAAGGCTTTCAGCACCTTCGTTTGCTGCCTTAACCTTTTGAAGCAATTCATAGCCTTTGACATCTTTTATTCCAAGATATTTGTCATCAATATCTCTTGTAAGTTTATCAAATTCTTCCTTAGGCATATCCTGAAGCGTTCTGTAAATGCGTACAAAATCATCGTCTGACTGAGGTGCAAACTTGTCGTCTATCCATTTCTTTATGCCGTTTGCCTTATCAGAGGAGTTCTTCAGGTCTTCCTTTGTGAAGTAAAGGTTATCGACATAAACCTTTTCAAGGTTTTCTAAGAATTCTTTCTTTGCTTCTTGGCTTTTTTCTGATACAGGAATCTGTTCGTCAAACTGCTTGTCAGCACGTTTTAAGAAGAGATCTATGCTGTTTCTTACACTTCCGTTCCATTCTTTTTGTTCGTCTTTTTCAAGAGTTGCAACATTTTTAATAATCTTAGCCGCATCGTCGAGCGGAATCTTAATGTCGTGGTTCTTAAGAGCATTCAGTATAGCATTTGAGAAATCCAGACCGTGGTCATAAGCGACATACAAGAACGGGTTGCTTACAGCATCGTTTTTGTTGAATGAATAGTAGAAGTTATCAAGTGCTATTTTTCTTTGTTTAGCCTTGATTTTTCTTACATCGTCCATTGTTTTTGCAGCACCGAGTTCTTTATACATGCTTGCATCTGCGTAAGAACCTCTTACGGCTGCTTTTTCAAATGCAACTTTTACTATATCGTTATCAGGTAAGCTGTTATATTCTTCTTCTGTTGTGATACCCTTGTTGAAAGTTGAATCAGTGATGCGTTCAATGATTCTATCATATTGCTTTCTGTAGGTTTCACCGATTGATTTGTTTCTGAAGATACGTTTCTGTATTTCTTCTTTTGTCATACCTTTGGCATATTTTTCAAGTTTTCCGATATATGCTGTTTCAGGAATGAAAATTTCATCTTTTATTGCGCCTGCAATATCTTTATATTCGGTTGTTGTACCTTCAAGAATAATATCGTGCATTATTGTGAAGTCGTAGTCGTTTGCGTGAGTCGGGTTTATTTTCTTGTAAACCTTACTATCAACATCGTCAGGGCTGACGTGACCTTTTTTGTGAGTAAGGTTTTCAACGAAATTCCCGTTTAACCAGTCTTTGTTTGTAATGTAACCTAATTCGCCACCGCGTCTGTCGCTGTAGTCAGTACGTGTCAGACCGTTAGAGTCAACCCAGGTGTTTTCGTGCTCTGAAGCACCCCAGGTGTTGTCGTGATAAAGGATGTCTTTTCCTGTCTTTTCATCTTTTACAACATCTGCAATATACATTGCGTGTCCACCCTGTCTGTCGTGGAAAACACTTGAACCTGATATGCCTGAATGTGTGCCGTTCTTGATTTTGTCTACGGCTTCATCAATATCTTTGACAGCATAGTGCGGTCTATCAGTTAATTGTTCAAAAATCTTTATCTGCTGCGGTGTAAATAATCCGCTGGTTCCGTCGGCTATAACCCAGTATGAACCTTCATTTGTACCAACATATCTTGCGATTTCTTCAAGAGGTTCTTTTATTTCTCTATATTGGTATTCAAGGTTGCGGGTAACATCTGCATACATTGCGTTTAACTTACCGTGGATTTGTTTAACTCCTGCTTTTTCTTCTTTTGACAGTTTGTACAATGTAGGATCGGAAATCTTTCCTTGTCTGCTTGAGAATTCATCTGATGAACGAATTTTATCTATTTTTGTGAATCTGTCCTGAAGTTTTTTCATTGTACTTACAGGAATAAGCTTGCCTTCGTTTTCCATCTTTTTCAGGATGATTGAGGCTGCGTTTGTAGTGAAATACGGTTCCCCGTTTTCATCTTCTACTTCGAGCATTGCCCCTGCGTTCGCAATTGACTGGGACAGTGTGTTAAATCTGTTTCCGATACTTTGTACCGCATTTAGAATATCATCTTGTGATGCATCTTCCTTTAGACCGTTTACAGCTTTGAAGTTAGAGATATAAAAATCTCTTTGTTCTGAATCCGGACCGAGTACATTGTTTGTGAAGATTCCGAAGATATCAACGAACGCATTTACCTGATCCTTATAGCCCATCTTGTTGAAGGCTTCCACATAAGCCTTTTGATCTTCAGGCTTATCTGTCAGATTCTTTTTAAGTTTGTCTAATTCTTTAAGAACGGTGAGTTTGTCTTCTTTTGAGTGCAGGCATGTTGCAGTTCTCTTTAATTCTGCTTTGTCGCCGTGTTTTATGGAATCTGATGCCCCATCAATTTCATTTATCATTAGAGCTCGTCTGTTACCGTATCCTAAAGCCGAATATAGTTCATCAAGTTCGTCTGTAAGCAGGTAGTCAACCATATTTTTTACAGCATTAAGCCCTTCAACTATTTTTTCCTTATCGTCAGGTGTTGTGTTGAAGTATGGCGCGAAGTGATTTAAGAGCTTCTTATCGTTGTTCTTTTCAATCTTCTTTATTGCTGTTGCATACCCGTCTGATATACGTGTTTCTCTGTCCGGAACGTTGTATTTTATAAGCATATCATCTTTGTTATCGTCCTCCATCATCCCGACAACAACAGATGCTCTGTAAATAGCTTCAGCTTCATACATTTTTCTGGCTTTTGCTATCTTTCTTGCAGGAGAATTATTCTTGTTTAGTTTGTTATCAAGTGTGTTTATTTCCTCAAGTGTGGTGACGATATATTCCGAATTAGCTTTTAATTTATCTCTGTTAATGAGCTTTCCGTAGCTGTCAGTCAGATATGCTTCAACCTTCTTGATTTTTTGAGAAGGTTCTTCGTTCGGAATAAATGCATATCTGCGTAATTCCTTCGGTAATTTTTCGATATTTGCAGATAACGGTTGAGCTAACTTCATCATATCGCAAAACATCATTTCCTTTGACTGTTTTATAGCTGTAGGTGCAATATCTTCTATTGCTTTTCTGATGTATTGGTTATCTTTTTTGAGCTTCTCAATGTTGAGGTGTCTTTCGTCTCTGTTTTTGGTAGACTCGATATCCGATCTTATCTCGTCTGATTTTACGCTTCCAATATCAGCTTTTGCTTTTGTTAATACCTGGAAAAATGCCTGTTTATGAGCAAGTTTTTCATCAGGGATGCTCTTAGTAAAGAATGCGTCGTGGAAGGCATCAAAGTTGTTCTTGTCGAAGGCGTTAAAATCGTGCATATTTTCATTTTGAACGCCGTACATGCCTCCGATGTTCATCCATTGAAGAGTTGAAGCGTCAACTATTCTGTACCCTCTTTTTTGAGCATAGTCATAATCTACATAGATTTTCTTAACAGGTATTCTTTTACCCTTGCCTAAATTTTGTCTGTCATAAATCATTACGTTGTCGCTGCTGTCGAGTTCTGACAGAATCGCATCAACGTAGTTTGGTTTATCTTCGTATGCAATAGACTTTCTTGCTATTGAAATAGCGGCACACATACCGTGAGTCTTTTGGTTAATTGCCTTGATATTAGGAATTTTTGAATCAGGTGTGTTTACCGTAATATCGTTTACTATTTCTGAAAGCACCTGAGGCTTTTTGTCTTTGAGCTGTGGGTTTATTTCATATTTTGAGCTCATCATATAGTTAAGACGTTTAAGAATATATTTCTTCTGTTCAATAGGGGTTTCTGTTGATGTAATGAAATATTCAAGATTACGTTCAATATCATCATGGTACTGCGTACCTTTTACGGCTTTAACAAGACGGTTTTTCCCCTTCGCAAGGTATTCATCATCTTTTGTCGGCTGTTTCTCGTCAAAAACACGATTGATTTCGGGCTGATACTTTTCTCTCAATATCGGATTTGAAATAGCTAATGACTCTTCTGCGGCGTGCTTAAGCTTTGCATTCCAGTCATTTTTAACAGGACGTTCAACTTTAGGAATAACAGTCTGATACTTCAGATTCTTACCTACATCAAGCAAAAATCTAATGTTTTCTTCACCTCTTTGTTTTGCCAGATTATCAATGGCTTCGTTTATACGACGCTGATTTGGTTCATTCAGTGAATAGTCATTGTTTTGTCTTAGTTGTGATACTGTATTTCTGTCTTCTCTCACGCTTTTAAATGCGGGTAAATTTGCTAAAAAGTTAACTTTCATATTTATTCCTTAAAATTTCACATGTGATATGCATGTTATAAAGATCCTAAAAATATATTTTGCTATTCAGTGCTTTTGTATTTACAAAATTTAACGTTAGGTGTAAGAATTACAATTTATTTCAGAGTGTAAAATTTTGTTATAAATGCTCCATTTTTTGTAAATTTTTGTAACAATTTTTGTGGTAAAAAATCTACATGATTTAAGGGGAAATTGTTACATTTGCCCCCATTTTGATTATTGTTAATTGTACACTTGCTAAACTCGTTCATAGAGCGCATTTTGGGCCCATGTTTTTAAGAAAGTTGTTTGTTGTAAGTATTCAACAAAAATAAATTTCTCATACCTATCAAATTCAGTGATATAGTGTAAATAACACTATTTTAAGAAATGTAAAGTATGGGCTTTTTTTGTTAAAGTTTGTTCTTAACATTTCCGTAAACGTAAATGGAAAAAACTTAGGAAAATCAACAACTATGGGTATGTCATCATCACAAGCGAGATTATTGAATCTGACTGCAAGAATGCACCAGATTGAATACAAAGCTGCCAAACTTGAAGCTCAAAAACTTCAGATGGCAAATGAATCTCGTCGTGTATATGACGATTACCTCAA
>JAILHQ010000061.1 GCA_024695725.1 Cyanobacteria bacterium RUI128
AACTTAAAAGATAACATTAAGTTGGTTCTCAACAATGCTGCTCAAAAATCAGCTGTTCCCGAATCTGTTATCGAACAAAAAACTGTCAGCACAAACTCAGCTTTGTTGTTTGAATATACTCAAAGTATTGCAAAATCCAACATGGCTCAACAGTTGGTGCTTGATAATAATCTGAAAGAAACTTTGAAATTCCTAAATTCCGAAGCTTCAAAACGTCTTTCTGTTAAACGTAAAGCTTCTGATATCGTTGAAGAAATTTGCGCAGATAACGACGTTATGGATTTCAAATCGGAAGAACAAGAAAAAGAGTACGATGATATTGATGATCTCGAACTCTTTGATATAAAAATTGATATGAGCAAAAATATTTTTGCTGCATAATGATGAGATTAGGATAGGTTAAGGAATAAACACTTTTTTGAGCCGGTTGTGAATACCGGCTTTTGTTTTTTGGTTAGTTACGTCATTGCGAGCCGACTTGTCGGCGTGGCAATCCAGTCGATTATTTTTTACTGGATTCTCACGTCCTCACTTCGTTCGTCCTCAGAATGACAAATTCTGTCATTGCGAGCGACCAACGGGAACGTGGCAATCCAGCTGATTTTACATTTACCCCCCCCACACACTATTTGTTCTTAAAATTAAACACAGGTTTTATGACATCTGTTATGTCAACAGTGTCCTGTATATTATCCGTAATCTCTTCCGACGGTTTGTACGCCATCGGTGACTCGTCGAGTGTTTCAGCACTAATACAGCTTGAATGTATACCTTCCATCTCTTTTTGGTATTCGTCAAGACTTAATTGTGAATTTGCCTCACGTCTTGAATATTGCCTGCCTGCGCCGTGCGGGGCGCTGTTGTTCCAGTCAGGGTTTCCTTTCCCTTCCGCTAAAATCGCTCCGTCTCTCATATTTAACGGTATTATTACTATATCGCCGCTATTTGACCTTATTGCTCCCTTTCTTAATATTCCGTCATCAGAAATATAATTATGAATCGTCTCAAAAGAAGATTTTTCTTCCCATCCCATCTCGTTTATTATTTCTTCTGCAATAATTTTTCTGTTGAGTTGAGAATATTTTATCGCCAAATCCATATCTCTAAGATATTCTTTTGCTTCGTCTCCTTTTAGGTAGGATAATTCATTTATCTCGTACGGGTTTTGTTTTTGTGCGATTTTGTCGTGGTGGTGATATATTTTGTTCCCAAACCAGCGTGAGCCTGAGTGAACAACAAGATATGTTCTCCCTTCTTTGTCCTTGTCTATTTCTATAAAATGGTTGCCGTTTCCGAGTGTGCCGAGTTTATCAATAGCTTTTGCCGAAGACTCTCCGTACTCTCTGCATTTGTTTTCAATTGATTTGCCGTGTTTGCTTAATTCATTTCGTTTTATTTCCGTACGTTTTGGGTTCGGCGGTGTGATATATGTTCTTATAACTTTGTCAAGCTTGTTATAATCAATGTCCTGACCTTTTGTATCAACCTCGGTACATAACACTCCGCAGCCGATATCTCCGCCGATTAGCCCCGGTATTATCCCTCTCGATACGTCAACAGGTGCCGTAAACCCTACAACAGCGTTCTTGCCTGCATGTGTGTCCGGCATAATACGCACAGGAACGTCTCTGAGTGTCGGGTGTGAGACAATTGTTTTTATCTGCTCATAAGTGCTCTCGTTAATATTGTCCGTAAATACTTTTGCAGTTGTTTCGCGTCCCTGAATGTTTATCGATTTGTCGTGCTTATTGCCCGTAAATGCAAGATTACGGGATGAATTGATGTTATGTTGTATGTACGGCGATACTGAAAACATATGTTTTAAAACTTAACTGATATCATCTGTTTTCTATATCGTTCGTAAAGAAAAAAATTTGCTCTAATATTTTTTTTTGTTGCAATAAGTAAATGTACATTATTAGGAAAATTTGTTGACACTAAAGTATGTTCTTGTTAGACTACATTTGGTGGCACTTAGCCGAAAAACTTAATATTTACCACATATAGGCTCGTGGCGCAGTGGTAGCGCAGAAGACTCTTAATCTTTTGGTCGTGGGTTCGAATCCCACCGGGCCTATTTTTTCATGCAAAAATAGTGGGCTTCTCACCCAGTGGGTTCTTCCCCTCCATATCAAATCAATACTTAATTGATTTGAATCGGAGTCCTTCACCGGGGCTATTTTTTCATGCAACCTCTACTATTCATATCTGAGGGCATCTATTGGTTTTAGCCGAGATGCTTTGTATGCAGGGTAATACCCGAAGCCGATACCGACAAGACCAGAGAACCCGAGTGATAAAAATACGGAAAAGAGTGATATCTTAACAGACATTTCGGCGGCAAAGAACCCGACAAGCAGTGAACCCGTTACTCCGACAAAAACACCTATGAGCCCGCCGATTATTGATAATAAAAACGATTCTATCAAAAACTGCCATCTTATATCCCATGCTCTTGCGCCTATTGCCATTCTTATACCGATTTCTTTGGTTCGTTCTGTTACTGACACAAGCATAATGTTCATAATACCGATACCGCCTACAAGCAGTGAAACAGAGGCAATAGATGCTAACAGTATGGCAAATGTTGTGACCGTAGACTTCATCTTTTCCTGAAACTCTGCAGAATTTCTTATCTCAAAATCTTTTGTCTGGGTTGCGCTGATGTTGTGTCGTTTCATAAGTATTTCGTTGATATCTTCCATTGCCATATCAATTGATTCGTCGTCAACGCACTTAACAACGATTTGATCAACCGTGTTCGGGAACTCTGTTCCGAAGATTTTTCTCTGTCCTGTTGTCAGTGGAATAAATACCAAATCATCTTGGTCAAACGGCCCTGACTGACCTTTTGCGGTTAGTGTGCCGATTACTCTGAACGGTACTCCGCCTACCCTTATAGTTTTGCCTATCGGGTTTACATCGCCAAAAAGTTCTGTTTCAACAGTCTTCCCTATTATGGCAATATTTCCTGCGTTTCGGACATCTTCCATTGTGAATTTTCTGCCGCTGTCAACCTCAAAATTCTTAACATACATATAGTCTGGCATAATGCCATAAACGGTTGTTGCCCAATTCTGATTTCCGTAAGTAACCTGTTTTGACTGTGATGAGCAAGGGGATATCGCATCAACCCCTCTTGCGTTCTGTCTTATTGCCTGTGCATCTTTCGTTGTAAGTGTCGGAGTTGAACCCATACCCATTCTGACCCCGCCTGAAGTTGCAGAGGCACCTCTTATGGTCAAAAGGTTTGTCCCCATTGATTCCATATTTGACTGAACTTTTTCCTGTGCTCCCGTGCCGATAGCAAGCATTATAATAACAGCGCTTACACCGATAATGATACCAAGGCTCGTGAGCATACTTCTCATATTATTTACCTTTAGAGAGTCTAAAGCGATTTTGAAGGTCGATTTAAAATCTATCATGTTTCTCGGCTCCTTTGCTTTATCCACTCTTCTCTCGGTAAATCCGATACAATTTTCCCGTCTTTAAATCTGAGTATGCGTTTTGTATATTCCGCAATATCAGGTTCGTGTGTTACCAGAACGATAGTCTTTTTGTACTTTTCGTTTAATTCAACAAAAAAGTTCATCACATCAATACTTGTTTTCGTATCAAGGTTCCCTGTAGGCTCGTCAGCAAGAATAAGCGGAGCATCATTTACAATGGCTCTTGCTATCGCGACTCTTTGCTGCTGACCGCCTGACATTTGATTCGGAAGGTGGTCTTCACGACTTTCAAGTCCGACAATCTTTAGGGCATATCTCGCTCTTTCGTGTCTTTCTTCTTCAG